>WGBH01000104.1 GCA_015494435.1 Thiotrichaceae bacterium
AGATTTACAATCAGAGTTGAAGACTAAGAGTTGAAGACTAGTTGTTAACTCATAACTCCACGGTACTGGTAAGCCGTGGAGGTGATGAGGTCAGTGGTGTAGGTTAATTTGCTAAGTTATGCCCTGATCTTTTAAGTTATTTATAAAATAAGAAACTTAATAAATTTAATAAAATAAATAGCTTTACCATCAAGTGCATGATGGGCTGAAAATCATGTTCTTGATGGTAAAGTTTAATGTGGAATTATTGCTTATAAGCTAAATCCGTGAAGTGACGAACTTCCTTGTTACTACGGCATTGATCTCAAAGGTTTGAGCATAAGAATATTTCACAACTCAATAATAATAAAAATAAATAATGGTGATAAAAATGCGGGCTTTTTCACGATTTTGGCAATGGCAGGATAAATTCCTGTTTTCATTATTGCTGATTGTAATAGTAACCATTGCGCCAGCAATGGCAGAAATTGCACCAGCAGGGGTGACGATTAGCAATAGGGCAGAGATATCTTGGTTTGATACAGCCGATGGTCTGATTAAAAGATTGTATTCTAATCTTTCTGAAATTGTGATTGCTAAGCAGTATGGCTTATCACTAGATACTGATAATCAGCGTTATGCCAGTGCAGGTCAGACAGTAGCCTTACCACATCGTATTAAGAATACAGGGAATATTGCTTCTTCTTATCAATTACAACTCTCATTGCATCAAAATGATGTCGGTGATTTACGTGATTTGGCCGTTTATGTGGATAGCAATGGTAATGGTGTCGTTGATATGGGCGAGCCTAAATTACCTGTGATTCCCTGTGAAACAGTGACTCGCGATAAAGTTTGTTATCAAATCCCCACATTATCACGCGCTGAGATTTTTCAGTTTGTAGTGCAAGGATCAACCACGATTAATGATGCTGCAGACAGTGAATACCGTATGGGATTTGCTGTGTTTCCAACAACACGTCCTGATTTAATACAAAATAACCTTGATACGATTAAAATTATTGAGGGCGCGAATATCTCTATTAATAAATCGGTTGGCCCTGTTTGTGGAACTAAGATAGCACCGAATGATACGGTTAAATTTAGCATTAATTTTAGTAATACTGGTAATAAAGAACCCTTAGCAAAGGATTTTGTGATTGATAGTGACTTACTATCAGGTGTGGTATTAGAAGATGTTATTCAATCCAATTTAATTTTACATAAAACCCCTGCTCCTATTATTGCACCTGTCGACGGTATTTTATTAGTTCAATTAGAGGTGAATGAAAATACTAATCGCTGGGTACGCTTTGATACATGGAATGGAAAGGATGTGGTGAGTAAGATTGGTTTATATCTTCCAGCATCGCAAATGCAAAAAAACCAAAGTGGTAAATTAATTTATGAATTAATAGCCGATAGTAATATCACCTCGCATACCGCTTCGAGTGCCGCTTCTTTTGATACGGGTGGAAAAGATAAATTTATTAGTAATAGTGTTTGTGTCACCTTAACGCCTAATGCCAGTGGGGTAAAAGGCGGTGAAGGTAATCATGGTGATAATGAAAAAAATGATGCGGAAATTCGTTTTCTTACACCGCGTTTAGACTTAAAAAAAGGACAACAAGCCCCTGATTTTCGTTCTGATGGCGACTTTGAAGATGCACCTTTTTATCGTATGGACAGTGAAGGGTATGATTACCAACCAGCGCGTGATGGTGTCTATATTGAAATTCATTCCAGCGGTTCTAATACCGATGCAGATAAAGCAGAAATTCACACGGTTGAAGTGATTTCAGGCGGGGATAAATTATTTGTTGTGGTCAAAGAAACAGGGCCCAATACAGGTATATTCAGAGCTATTCGCCCGATACGTTTAAGCGCTAGAGCCGCAGGTCATGGTAAGACCTGTCCAGCAGGTAATGATACTAGCGTCGTATATGATAATAGTGTTGATGAAAATTGTACCCTAAAAGGGGCGGCAGATGGGAGTATCCATGTCGCCTTTCAGGAGCGTGGCGTAACAACCTTAAAAGATGCTGCGCTTATTGATCCTTTAGGGGTGGTTTTTAATGCAGCCTTTAATAATCCTGTAAAAGGTGCAGCGGTTGTTATCAGAACACCTGATGGGAAAATAGCCATAGACCCGCTGACTGATAAGCCTTATGCGATTCAATACACTGATGAAGATGGTAAATATCAATTCCCTTTTTTGTATCCTGGCCATTATTATATTGATGTGACTGCGCCTGAGGGCTATACCTTTCCTAGTAAAATGTCGCCCGAGTCTTTTGCTCTTATTGGTCGTAGCGTGAATCAGTATTCTTATGGTAAGGATGGTTACTATGGAACGCCTGAATCGGGTATTTTCAACCTAAAATCCTTATTGATTGCGGACATTCCATTTGACCCCATTGGTGGAGCAAAAAAGACACTAGTGCTGGAAAAAAGTGTTGACTCTTCTAGTCTTGACGTAGGGGATTTTGCTACCTATTCACTACGCATTGAGAATCATGCCGATACCAATTTGTATGCGTTGAAAATCGAAGACCATCTTCCCTATGGCTTTCGTTATGTGGAGGGTAGTGCGCGTTTAGATGGCAAGCAGATTGATGATCCAATCGGCACACCTGGGCCTAATCTAACCTTTACCGATCTTCCCTTTATGGAAACAGCAGCAAATGCTGTGTTAGATAAAAAATCACATACACTAACCTACAAAGTGAGAATTTCAGCAGGAGCGATTGATAGTGATGGTGTCAATACTGCTAAAGTAGTTGGGCGAACTGAAACCAGTTATTACATCCATTCCAATGTTTCTACAGCTAAAGTTAAAGTCAGTCAGAGGGGAATTTTAGGGGATAATGGGATTATTTTTGGCAAGATTTATGTGGATGCTGATTGTTCTAATATTCAATCTAAAGGTGAATGGCCCATTGGCGGGGTTAAGCTTTATTTAGAAGATGGTACATGGGTGATTACAGATGGTAATGGTCAATACAGTCTCTATGGGATTAAACCTGGTAATCATGTGGTCAAGGTTGACCCGATTACTTTACCCGAAGGAATTCATCTCAAACCTTTAGATAACCGTCATATGGCAGATGCAGATAGTCGCTTAGTGGATATGAAACGTGGTGGCTATCATCGTGCAGACTTTGCAGCTCAATGTCCTAAAGAAGAGGCAGAAATTGTATTTGAGCAAATTATGTCACGCAATAATGGACGCACGGACTGGATGTTGGATCACGCTTCTAAATATAACCCTGAAAAAGACAGCGTTAGCAGTGATCTGAGTAAAAAGACAGGTGCAGATGGTGATTTATCTAATGGTACGGTTGATTTTATTACTAATTCTATTAAGGCGCAAATTGCCGCAGGGAAGGGTGTCAATCGTGGTTATTCATTGCAATTAGGGCGCTATGCTAGTGAGGCTGAAGCTGAAAAAATACGAGCTAAATTACCCAAAGTAACGAGGTATCACAGCTTTATTTACAAATCAGGTGATTTCTATACCCTTAGATTTGGTTTTAATTTACAACGGCAGGCAATTAAAGGCTTACAACAAAAATTTGCCGATGCAAAACTTAAAACACGTATTGTTGCTACTGTTTATGAACGTCTTCCTGATGCGGTGCTAGATCGCTTAGAATCACCACAAAATAGTGACGGTATGTTAAGCCCTAAAGCGTTGGTTAAAAATATTACCAAAAAACAGGCAAGAGTGGGTAAATGGCTTTGGCCAAAGAATGGAATCAGTTTAGATGGTCGCTTTATGGTAGTTGTTCGTGCCGGTATGACACCCACTCTAAGAGTGAATGGCAAAAATGTAGCAAATTCTAAAATCGGTGAACGCATTGAAAATCGTCGTGAACGCGCTCAAATTGTTGCATGGTATGGGGTAGAGCTTCAGCCTGGTGAAAATCAAGTAGAAGTCTTTGCTAAGGACTCTTTTGGTAATTCACGTACTTTGGTGAAAGGCATCTTTAAACGTCCAGCAAAGGCAGAAACAATTACCTTTAGTGCGGACTCTGATGAATTGGCTGCCGATGGTGGGCGCTCTTATTTGCCACTGACAATTAAATTATTAGATGAAAATGGCTATTTAGCCCGTGGGGTTCACTTTGTAACCCTTGAAACCACCGATGGAAGTTGGGTTGAACGTGATATTCAAAATCAAACCCCCGGACATCAAGTGCGGGTTATAAACGGTCAGCGAGTGGTACATTTGCGTAGTTCAGAGCATACAGGTGATATTACTTTACGTGTCTCTGAAGGGAAAATGAAGGCAGAGCTTAAGATAGTGCAAACAGCACCTATGCGTCCTTTAATGGCAACAGGTATTTTTGAAATCGGTGCCAGTAAAAATATTTTTACTAACGGTAATAATTCGGCTACATCGTTACAGAATAAAATTGATCGTCATGGACGTGCTGCTGTGTTTATGAAAGGTCGTATTAAAGGTAATGTGCATTTAACCTTATCTTATGATTCAGATAAAAAGGCAGAAGATGAGCGTTTCCGTGATATTAATCCTAATAGTCAATACCCTGTTTATGGTGATGATTCTCGTCGTGGTTACGAGGCGCAAAGTCGCAGTAAGTTGTATGCCAAAATTGAGAAAAATAAAAACAGCGTAATGTACGGTGATTATTTGACTGATTCAAAAACAGATCATGAAAGCGTGGCACGGGTACAACGTAGCTTAACAGGGCTAAATGGTGTGTTAGATGATGGTAAAACACGAGTGCAAGCGTATATCTCGCGTCCTGAGGATAGTCATATTGCCAATGAAGAGATCCGAGGTAAAGGCACGGCTTTAAATTATCGCTTAAATAATCATCCATTAATTCGTAATAGTGAAGTCATTGAAGTAGTGACCTACTCGCGTGATAACCCAGGTGTGGTAATTAATCTTCGCAAATTAAGCCGCTTTGGTGACTATAACTTGGATGATCTAACAGGCGATTTAAGCTTTTCTGATGCTATTCCTAGCGTAGATGAAAAACAGAACCCTGTTTATATTCGTGTGTCTTATGACCTGGATGGCAACAGTAAAAAATATACCGTTGCAGGCGTGCGTGTTAATCATCAACTCAGCAAAGCGTTAAATATTGGAGCGAGTCATTCTTATGATAATAATGAAACCCAAGGCAAGAAAATTACGGGTATTTCAGCAGAATACAAAAACAAAGACACACGTATTACTGCCAGTGCAGCAAACCTAAAGCATCAATCAGCCAGTAAAGGAGAAGGGAATGCAGTGCGCTTGGGTGTGGAGCAAAAATGGGGTGCAGGCAGTAAAACAAATCTCACCTATGGTCGTGCGGATAAAAATTACGATAATCAAGCAGGTGGAGTAACTGCTGATCGTGAAGAATTGCGTATTACCCATCGTCAACGTATTAACAAGGAGATTGGGGTTAATGTTGAGGCGCTTCACTCTAAAAGCCTAAGTGAGGACTCGGTACAGCAAAGCATTGGGGTGAGTGCTGATATGAAAATGGGTAATGCCACCTTGAAAGCAGGAGCGCGTCATATTAAACAGAAGAATTCTGCCGATAATGACAGCTTTAATACCGTTATTTTAGGCGCTAAAACTCCAATTAATATTGGCAAACGCAAAGGTAATATCTCGGCAGAATATGAGCAGGATATTGGTAATACAGAGCGTAGACGGGTTGCTATTGGTGCGGATTTGCAAGTGCATAAGAAGGTCAAGCTTTATACCAAAGCAGAGCAGATCAATAGTCTCAGTGGGGTGAGTGGTTTATCCACTAAAAATAAGCAAACCACTTTCTCAGCAGGGGTAAAGTCCAATGTATTGCCATCCACTGAAATCTATTCTGAATACCGTTTGCGTGGCACAACCAATGGGCGTGATCTTGAAACGGCATCAGGTATTCGTGGTGATTATGAGCTTAAAAAAGGGTTATCTGTTGCACCTAGAATGGAGATTGTAAAAAATATAGAAGGGGCAGGTAAAGACTCTGTTTCACTCTCTGTTGGGGTTAAAGATGTGCGTAATAAAAACCAACGCAAAAGCGGACGGGTTGAATTACGCCATGATGATGATCGTGATTATGTTGGTGTAGAAGGCACCTATGTTGCGCGTTTAGATGAGGAATGGAGTGTCTTGTTACGTGATTCAGCGCGTTTTGATTGGGATCGTGAAAATGAAGATCTGCAAGTAAACAATACTTTCTCAGTCGGCTTATCATTACGTCCACGTAGAAATAATAAGCATAGCATGTTGTTCTTATATGAAAATAAACTGGAACGTGGTTTTAATGCTCAAGACGATTGTAATAAACACATTTTGTCAACCCATCAAAGTTATCAAATTAATGAAACCGTGACTATTTCAGGGCGTGTAGGCAATAAGTATGAAAAGTGCTCTAATAAGGGGGCTGATATCAGTACCAATACAACCTTAATGGATGGACGCTTAATTTGGGATATTGATAAACGTTTTGATGCTGATTTACACGGTGGTGTCTTAGCAACCGATAGCTTTGGTGAAAAACAGTATTCGGCAGGTTTAGGGATAAACTACCTAGTGCAACAAAATATGCGTATAGGGGCAGGTTATAATATTAAAGGCTTTGAAGATAAAGATTTAGATAGCGAAGGTTATAACAAGCAAGGTGTGTATATTGGACTGCAATATAAGTTTGATGAAAAAAACTTAGGTTGGTTAAGCGGCGAACAGCAACAGGATAGAAATCGGGTTGAAATACCAGGAGAATCACCTGCCATACCAAAAACAAAGATTGAGAATTCAGGTAGTAAAGGGTCTGTCGGAGATATCTTTGGGTCGTGGTTTTAAAACTACTCTATAATCTATAAATTAAGAGCAATAATAATGAAAAATAATAATCTAATAAAAAAACCGCATTGTAAATTATTGATGGTAACCGCATTTAGCATTGCATTATCAGGCTGTTCTAGCACCGATTCACTTTATGCTAAGTATGATGATAGTTGTGATATTCCTCAGCCTAAGGTGGTGGAGAAAATTGTTGAAAAGGTAAAAGTCAAAAAAGAAGTGGTGGTTAAATATAAGACGAAATATAAAACAAAATATA
This sequence comes from Thiotrichaceae bacterium, assembly GCA_015494435.1. Taxonomy (GTDB): domain Bacteria; phylum Pseudomonadota; class Gammaproteobacteria; order Thiotrichales; family Thiotrichaceae; genus JAGLBW01. Next base: position 7,071 of record WGBH01000104.1, read on the forward strand.
AGACGAAATATAAAACAAAAGTGATTACTAAAATTGATCATCAGGTTATACGCGGTATTCGTTGGGAACCTGCGGTTTATTTTGGCTTTGATCTAGCCACACTGAGCCAAACAGAACAACAGCGTTTGAATGCAGATGTTGTGGTATTGCGCCAACATGCTAATTTAAAACTGAATGTGCAGTCCTTTACTGACTTTAAAGGCTCTAATGCCTATAACCGTAAACTGGCGCTAAAACGTCAAAAAACGGTGATTAACTATTTGATACATCACGGTATTGCAAAAGCACGCATTCGTGTCTCCCCATTAGGAGAAGGACTCCCCATTCTTGGAAAATCAGTCAAAGAACGTAGTATTAATCGCCGCGTCGAGCTGATGTTGCTAGACCAACAAGGTCGTCCTTTAGCATTAGAAATACAACCAAGACAAACTCGCTTTAATCCACCTGGTCCTGTGCGTTAGAAAATACCTTGTAACCTGCATTGATGGCTCTGGTCATAAATGTAGTTTACCAAATTCTATTTGGTAACAAAATTACCAACTTACATTGCAATATTGCGTATTTCTGCTTGCGGGGCCATAGCAATTGCAGATCGGGTTTTGAGACAAAATAATAAAAATAAAATGAGACAAAATGATGAAATATAACCATCAAAATAAAGCCTTAATCGTCTGGGTTTTGATTTTTAGTATGTTGCTGTCTTTTGCAGTCCATGCCAAATCGCCTGCGGCAGGTACATTGATTAAAAATCAAGCCAGTGCAACCTATAAAGATGCCGATGGAGTGGAGCAAATGGCAACCTCTAATGTTGTTGCAACCTTGATCCAGCAAGTCGGTGCAATGGAGTTGGTGCAAGATCAAACTCGTTTAGGGGTAGCGGGTAATATAGTGTATTTACCGCATGTATTGACCAATACAGGAAATGGTGTTGATCGCTATGATCTGAGCGTCGCAAATATGACAGGTGATGATTATGATTTTGATCTTAGCAAGGCATTGATCTATGCCGACAAAGACAAAGATGGTCTGCCAGATGGCACTATGCCCATTACTTCAACGGATGCATTAGCGGCTAATGAATCCTTTTATTTTGTAATAGGCGCAGAAATTCCAGCAACAGCAAGCAATACGCAACAAGGTAAACTGACTATTAAAGGGGTGAGCAACTTTGTTGAAACACCAACCGATATCGTGGTTGAAAAAATCAATACTGATACCGTGATAGTCTCTGATGAGGCGGTAATCAATGTTGTAAAAAGTATGAGTGCTAATTCGGGCGCATCGCCTAGTGGTGCTTATACGATTACATTAAGCTATGCGAATAAAGGAGTAGTGGCGGCTAGCAATATCGTTTTAAGCGATAGCTTACCCACTGGGATGGTGTATAAACCCAATAGTGCGCGCTGGAGCGAAACGGCTAATTCTGTTTTAACTGATAATGACAGTAATGATGCACAAGGGACTGCTCCTAAAACGGTTAAATACTGTGCCTATAGCGCTGATTGTAACGCTAAAGTATCTGCAATTATCTCTCAAATTGCGCCAGGTGCATCAGGTGAAATTAGCTTTGAAGTCACTATTGATACGGGTTTAGCTGCTTCAACTTTATTAAATATCGCTGAATTTTCTTATCATAATGGGGCTAGCAATATCCCTGTTGCCAAGACCAATCAAGTGCCTTTTGAAATTCTGCAACAACCCGCTGTGGTTGCTAATGGTTCAACCACAGATGCAACTGATGGAGCAGATAATAAAAAGGGAACAACGGATTCTTTTATTGTCGATAGCGCAAATCGAGGAGCAACGGTTATTTTTGATAATATCATTCGCAATACAGGCAATAGTGAGGATGTCTTTGATATTAGCATTGATGATCTTAATGCTACTTTTCCTGCTGATACCGTGTTCCAATTATTTCAATCGGATGGTTTCACACCGTTGATGGACAGCAATAATAATGGCACCGTAGATACAGGTATACTTGCGCCGAATGCCAGTTATAAAGTGGTCTTAAAAGCAATCTTACCCGTAGTAGCGTCAGGTAATAATGGCGGAGCAGGTTTTGATGTGACTAAAAAAGCCACCTCTTCTTTAGATAGCAGTGTCTTTAATACGGTCACAGATCATTTGGGAGAAATCATAGGTGATTCGGTTGATTTAACCAATAATGGCGATATTGCAACGGGAAGCGGTGTTGGCATCGGTCCAGAAGCGAGTGCTGTGACCACTGAAAATATTGTTCCTGCTGGGCAAGCAGTATTTAAACTCTTTGTTAATAATACCAGTAGCAGCAGTGGTAGTTATGAATTGCAAGCCAGTAGTAAAAAACCCTTTGAAGCGAATGTAATAGAAGCAGGCTGGCAGATTGCATTTTATCATGACGGTGGCAATAGTGATTGTTCAACCTTAGGGGCAGCTTCTGATACAACAAGCAATATCGCTGTAGCAGCAAGTCAGCTAATGTGTGCTGTAGTGACAGCACCTGCTAATGCAATAGCCGATGCCAAAGAACACCCTGTGTATTTTAAAGTTTATTCTCGTTTAACGGGCGCTTTTGATATTAAGCATGATGCCGTTGTGGTAGTTGAGCAACCTGCATTAAGTATGGCAGCTAATCAAGTGGGGCAAGTAGAGCCGGGTGCTTCGGTTGTTTATAGCCATCGTATTAGCAATAACGGCAATACGGCTTTAGAATGCATTAATGTAACCTCAGTTGATTTAGACCCACAATCAGGCTGGTCTTCAGTGATCTATAAAGATATCAATGCAGATGGTCAACTAGATGCTGGAGATACGCCATTGGGTAATCAAGTCTTAGATGCAGGTCAAAGTTTTCCAATATTAATCAAACTATTTGCACCCACAACCGCTGCTATGGGAGTAAAAAACACCCAGACATTAACCGTTTCTGGTCATCAAAATGACGGAGACGCTGATCCTAGCACTTGTACAGGCTTAATTTTAACAGATCAAGTGCAAGACGTTACCAGCATCAACACTTCAAAAATGAGCATTATTAAAGAACAAGCAATTGATGCTGATTGTGACCATAATGCGGATAGCACATTCTCCACTACCGCCTTTCAAGTTCAACCAGGAGCCTGTGTTGTGTATCGCCTAACCGCCACCAATACAGGCGCAAGCCCTGTAAAAAATGCCCGTATCGATGATGCAGCACCCACCTTCACACAGTTTTTTGGTGTAGCAACCGTCTCTCAAGGAAATATTAGCGGTGGTGTAACAGGAACAGATGGCACAATTACAGGCGGCAGTATTAATGGAGCAAATGTAACCCTTCAATCAGGTCAAACACTGGTACTGACCTTTGCGGTGAAGTTGGATTAGACCTTTAATCATAAAAAATCACTAAATATCAACCGTTAAAGGAGGGGGTATAAGCTATTAATCTTATATTCAGGCATTCGTCACTATACTAAAAAACTCAAGCTAATAAAATTAATAAAAAAAGACTTAAGGGCAAAATAAAAATGAAAAAAATATTAACAGCGTCTATCGCTGCCGTTTTAACAGCAGTTACAAGTTCAGGTGTTATGGCATTTGATACTTCTGGAGAAAATACTGGGCTTGACTCTACTAAAGCCACGGATGGACCCATTTTAGTACCTAATAATACTCGTAAAGCAGCTTATCAAGGAAATTTACTACCACTGACTGGGGTGACACCATCGGTTACTACAAATCCTCATCCACCAAAAGAATCAGATGAAGGAATAAGACTTTATTCTGTAAAACCACATACTTCGACAAATCCCGCACTTTATGATATTTCCAATCGAGGCGATGCCTTAGTTTTTCCTTTTTTTAATCAAAAAGATGATTGGGGAACAGAGTTTGTTGTAAGAAATACTAGCAAATATCATGCAATTGTTGCGAAGGTTGCGGTTTATAGAAGCAGTGATTCATTAGAGGTTTTAGATTTTAATGTTTATTTATCAGCCACCGATGTAGTGCGCTTTAAAATAGAAAATGGCAAGCTCATTTCTGAAGATGGGTCTATTGTTCGTCGCGTTCCTTCTCCTAGTAGTAATTTGAATGATATAGCAGATGATGATTTTGCTTCTAAAACAACGCCCTTTGTTCGAGATCTAGAGCCAAAAAGTGGCTATGTTATTGTTTATGGCATGGCGCAAGCTAAGGGTGATACTGATGATCCTGATTCACATGATTCACGTTACCATAATCAACATGCGCGATTATTTGCTAATTATCGTCGTGAGTTAGATATTTGTCGTCCTGGATGGCGTATTGGACATAGAAATGCAATGGAAAAAGGCACTTATATACGAAATACTATTATTTCTAATACTACCTCAGGTGGAAAAACCTATTCTGCTGTTGAAAATTATAGTATTGCAGCACCAAATCAGGCAGAAAACTGTCGAACAGATGATCTGATTAAAGCAGGTAACTTCTTTGGTGACGTGGGTGAACACCTATCAGGTACAGTCAGGCTTTATAATGGTACCAATGCACCAAGAGATATGATTCTTCCTGCAAAGGCGATTAAAAATTTCACTTCTGAAAATAAAATTATTTGGGTAGAAGGAGAAATTGCTAATCTGCAAGATAGAAGAATTGCAGGTAACCAGCCTGATAGTAACGGGACAATTCAGGACGTTGAATGGGCTGTATATAATGAGCAAGGTATTCGTGAAGATGCAAAAGCTTTCTCTGTTGTAAATACAGCCTATACCTTTAATGCAAATTCAGTCACTAATCAACTGGTTATTACACAACCTTATAAACGAGTATTAGTACAACTAGGTAATGATGATGGCTATTGGCGTGATACTACTGACAATTTTGGTACTTTCTCCTTTATCTACAATGTATTTAACGAACATGAAAAAATGCAAGGTATCGATTACACTCAGTCTCCATATACGCCAGAGTTTCCTGTGGGTAGAAACGAAGTTGAAATAATGCGTGATTTAGAGGTAGGAACTGATTTTGAAAAAGAAAATGGTTTTGCTCTGTTAAGGTTTGTTGATACACGCGGGTATAATGCGCAGATGCCTGCAATTATTACACAGATGATTGGTAGTACTGTTGCTGGTGTTCCTCAGATTAACTGGATTTATTCACCCACTGATTTGTTTACAAATAAAGATTGTCCTAATCCATCATCATCTGCAGCAGATCCAAATCAACTTTCATGTAACTAATAGTTTGAAGGCTGTGTAATAGTATATGTGAAAAATTCTCTTGCATCATTTAATTTATGCGAGAGATATATACTTAGAATAATAAAAAATTAACGGGGAAAATAATGAGAAAAATTATATTGGCACCTATTGTACTAGGCGTACTAGCAAGTGCCGTCATTACTGGTTGTGGCAGTAGCAGTAGTAATAAGTCAGAAACGGGTGAAAAAAAGGTATGTGATTATAATATTCAAGGCGGAAATACGGTTGATGTTATGTTTGGTACGGTTTATACCAATCCATCGGTAAAAGTTACCAAAGAAGGTAAAGATGTTACCTTTAAGATGGAAGGTACAGTTGATACCAGTAAACTAGGTACTTATGAAGTCACTTATACAGGTGAAAGTTGTAAAAATACTCAAGTGCGTACAGTAAAAGTTGTGCCATCATCATGTGCTTATGAATTAAAGGGTGATAACCCACTTCAAATGAGTCTTGGTGATACCTTTGCGGAGCCTGGTTTTACAGTCAAAGATATTAATAACAAGGCAGTTACCGCTGCGGTGACAGGAACGGTTGATACCTCAATAGTCGGTGATTATACCTTAACCTATAAGGGGGAAGGTTGTAAGAACTCGCAAACACGTACGGTACAAGTTGTTGGTGGTCGCTGTGATTATACAGTAGCAGGGGATAACCCATTAATGCTTAATCTTGATGATACGTATAGCGATCCTGGTGTAGTGGTTAAAGATTCCAAGCAAAAGACGGTAACAAGCACTGTATCAGGAACAGTTGATACATCAACAGTCGGTAATTACACGCTTACTTATAAAGGTACTGGATGTTCAAATACACAAATACGTAAGGTAACTGTTAATGCGCCAGTAGCTGGGGTCTGTACTTATGATTTAAACGGTGATAATCCATTGGAAGTGACAAAGGGAGGAGCTTATCAAGAGCTTGGTGTTACTATTAAAGATGCTAATGATAAGACCGTTACAGGGACGACATCAGGTTCTGTGGATACATCTAAACTGGGTGATAATACGATTACCTATCAAAGTGATAGTTGTACAAATACGGCTACTAGAACAGTAAAGATTGTTTCTGCAGATTGTTCATACACACTTGCTGGTAATGATCCTTTAATATTAAGCAAAGGTGATACGTTTTCTGATCCTGGGGTAGAGGTAAAAGACAGCGCTGGTTCAGTTGTAACCAGTACTCGTTCTGGTGAGGTAAATACGGCAAAATTAGGTGATTATACGCTAACTTATCAGGGTAAAGACTGTGCTAATTCACAGACTCGCACTGTAACAGTTGAGCTGCAAACTTGTGCCTATAAATTGCTTGGTGATTCACCGTTGGAAATTATAGTGAATAGTGCCTATGTAGATTCAGGCGCTGAAATTAAAGATAAGTCTGGCGTAGTGATTAAGGCTAAAGCGATGGGTACAGGCATTGTTGATACAACAAAAGTCGGCGAATATGTTGTGAACTATAAAGCAGAAGCTTGTGGTAATGCGGTAGACCGTATTGTGAAGGTAAGAGCACTGACTAATAATGAGTTGAAAGAAACGATTTTACCAAAAATCTAAATTTTAGATAATGAAGCAAACCTAAAAACCATCGCTATTAATTTAGCGATGGCTTTTTTTATTCCCAATTGACAAATCACAATTTATCTACAAAGCATAACAGAGTATGATCCCGCTCTTATTTATTTTAGGGTATGCAAGCAATGTTGTGGTTAAAGGTATTTCATATTTTATTTGTAATGTCATGGATGGCAGGTATTTTTTATTTACCTAGAATATTCGTTCATTATATTGAAGCTAAAAAAGAAGGGCAACAAGTTGATCGTCTCGCTATTATGGCGAAGAAACTTTATGATTTTATGACATTAATGATGATGCTAGCGATAGGGTCGGGGATCTATTTATGGTTGGCTTATTGGCCATTATTAATAGGATGGTTATATGTAAAGAT
>WGBH01000105.1 GCA_015494435.1 Thiotrichaceae bacterium
CTTATCCACAAAGATCGCAGCCACAAATACTCAAAAGTGTAATAAAAGCCGACGATCCAAAACGGGGCTTTTGCACCAAATTGAAGAAAATTTGTGATTTACACGTATATCAAGTGCAAAAAAGCCGCTTTCCACCCCCATTATAGCTAAAAGCGTAAAACAAATCGACAACAAGCGGATAATTTAACAATAATATAATAATAATGTGATATATATGTAAAAATTACTGACGCCTGTGCTTGCTAAAACACAAAAAAGGCGTTATTTACACGAGAAGTGCGCTAGCGTTCTACGCAGGGGAAAGGTTTTTTCCGAACAATTAAGACAGCCTTAAAAGACGTGCTAGAATCACCCGTCTTTTGTCCGCGCCCGTAGCTCAGCTGGATAGAGTACAGGCCTCCGAAGCCTAAACTCATGATAGAATCGCCAACCTTGGCTTCAACTCATAATTTCAAAATTTGCGCCCGTAGCTCAGCCGGATAGAGTGTTGGCCTCCGAAGCCAAAGGTCGGTGGTTCGATTCCACTCGGGCGCGCCATCTTCCACACAATCAACCATTTAGAGCCTGAGAAGGCTAATTACACTCGGCTTTTTCACTCATAGTCAGTCTGAAGCCTACACTCGTATTTTCACGAACTTTCTATATATAATGAGTACAAGCTTCGTGCCCAAAAACAGGGGTGAAAATAGGCTGTGCCCAGATTGTGCCCAAACGGTGCCCATGGGCTTTTTGTGGGCAGCTAAATCGTCGGAAAAAGGAGAGAATTTGAGTGTAGGCTCAATTTGTGAATCGCAGTGAAGATATGAACCTTACCAATTTGAAATGACTATCTATAGGAAAACTCCACCTCTCTAAATTAAGCAAGCCCTTGCCTATATGGATAGCTATACCGACTGCCGAGAAATCCATCCCTGTTCAGTCAAACGTTCCCATGCAACATTTACATGCTCAGGCTTTATTAATTCTCTCTTACGTTTATTCCAATTTCCGATAAACTTCATCGCTTGTTCTGGCGAGCTAGCATTGTCATGAATAGCCACCCAATAAACTGTTGAAAGCAACTCCATGCCATAAGAGGATTGGAATCCATCAATGAGCTCTTCCACACGCGCAACATGTTTCAGTAATTGCTCTCCACCTGTACTCTGAATAAACTCATCAGCCTCTTTCAAGGCATCTTGTTGCGGTTCAATCTCGGAATCAACAACGCCATCGCCAACACCTCGAATGAAGTGCCCATCCATTCGATCGAGCGCGTGACGTAATTGATCTGCATATGGTCCATAGTGGTGTTTTTCAAAATTAAGGCGAAGATTCTCTCCAGCTTCCTGTAAAAAATAGGCAAGCTTTTGAACCTCAATTTTTGATAATCCATAGTTCAATGCTCGATATGTATCTAATACTTTGAGAATCGCTGCACGACCTGGCGTCATGTTCGGACGTTTAGACTTAACCTCAATATCCTTGGCACGGGGCATCCAAGTAGGCGCAAACAATCGCACTTCAATATCAGGCAATTCAACAAAAGCTTCTTCAATCATATCTTTAACTAAATCCCACTCTAATCCTCCATTTCCACAACCAAGCGGAGGAATAGCAATAGAACCAATTTTCAATTCTCGAATAGTACGAATTAGATCCTGCAGTCCATCTTTAATAAATTCGGGGCGTGACTTACCCCGCCAATGATCTTTTGTTGGAAAATTAATAATATACTTTGGTGTAGCTAATGCACCTGCATCATAAACAAACATCGCTCCAGGTCGAACGTCTTTGTTTTTACACGCAATTGCATAATCTTTAAAATTGGCAGGCCATTTTTTCTTAAATTGAAGAGCAATACCTTTGCCCATAACACCAACGCAATTAACCGTATTAACAATAGCGTCAATATCTGTCTGCTTTAGCAAATCACCTTCGGTCATTAAAATAGTCATAATTGTAGCCCCTTAGAAGTACCAACTACTCATTACTTCAACATCTAATTCTACGCCCGTTGCATCTAAAATTGCACGCACTTCTACGGCTTTTGCTTCATTTACAACTCCAATTCTAGTCATACAACCTAGTGGCACATTTTGTTTTACCAAAAACTCAGCCAAACGCTTTTCCATTCTATCCACGTACCTTGGCTCAGACGGCTTATTGAAGAAATATTTACAAAACCCATCAAGCCTAGGAGATTCAGTGATTAAGTCCCACGCAATCTTTTCATCCAATAGCTCAATATCAGTATACGGCACACTAAACTGCAAAGTAGCGTTACGATCATAAAATACAATATCTTGACCTGTATCTACTACTCGGGCAACGGTCGTCTCAAAATGAAGAATATCTGCCTGCTTAAGTTCACATCCATCAACACGGCCATTATGGATAGCAGATAACATGGGGGACCGCGGCGCAAAATAAAATGGTACAAAATCATGTATTGTTCCACCAGGTGGGTTTGGCACACTTTTGATGGCTCTAGCACCCTGAGCACCTCCGTGAGCAATATTCTGATAACTTGTACCCTGTGCAGCCCCCTGGTTTTTACAAATTAGCTCACCAGACTGACAAATCACTTCAAGGTTATCGATAGCAGTAATATGAAAAAGACGAACTGAGTCAGGCATCATACCATTCGATGCCTTAATTGCTTACTTGCCACCTGCCCTACAAATATCATAGCTAATCACACCCTAACAGACATACTATTAACATGTACGAAATTTTATAATCACCACATTGCCATATTAGATGACTCAAATCATCCTTCCATTATGAGTACAGGTACAACACCTAAAAAAACATGGTCTAAAATCGACCTTTAACGCTATTTGGCGTCTAGCAAACCCTGGGAAGTCCACTTTACCAAATTTGCAAAAAACAACCATGTCATCTTCCTGCGTACCAGCGACAAACCAGGCTCAACAAAAAACATTCGGGATAAACTGGATAATCGTATTTGATCCGACTTGATATCACTAATGCACGTTATCTAAGTTACTATTAATTCAATTTGAAAGACCGCTCACAATAGATATTTATGCTCTTCTTCTTTTACGTTTTGTAACTTCTATCGGCACAAACGCATTAGCCAGATATTTTTTAAACCACCTTCTTTTATCAAGCTCCCTCCACTTAGGTAACGAAAATCTGAAATCACATACCCCTATTCTTTTGCCACAGGCACAAGGACACGGAAGTTTATTAGCCACCCGCTTTCTTTTACTTAGCGCCCTCAAAACTCCCAATACAGAAAGCTTTCCTTTTACGTTAAATATGCGCTCATAATCATCTATAAGCCCCGCTTCTCCATGAGCCAAATCCCCATTTGGAAACATATGATATTTAATCTTATAGCTGATCGAATATAAAAATGGATCGAGTATTTTTCCTGCAAAGTCTGAAACATTTGGACTTTCACTTAGAATTCCCTTTATCTTTAAATCTGAACCTAAACAAAAAGGTCCGTCAACATATGTGTGATGATCTAAATCTCTGGGGATAACACTTTTAGTTTCAATGACTACCGGAATGGTCTTTGGGTACCCTTCTGGAAATTCTATCTTTAGGCTATAACATTCATGTATGGAATGAAAACCTTCCATTTGTGCATTAATATTATACTCACCTTCAATAGTAATAGAGAAATCATCATAATAAGTCAACCTCATTTTTGGGTTGGCGGTTAAAAACTCCTGTAGTTCAAAACGCTCCCATTTTGACATTTACAACTTAAACCAGGGCTTCGGATTTGAGGTATCTATATGGCTAATTGGTGACACATATGCAGTGGCGATACCTAAATCACGCTCAACTGTCGCTCTATCAAGATTAATAGAAAGACCACGTTCAGCGGCATCTAGGATTATCTGACCATTATCTATTGAACATATTGCTGAAAAATCTGCTCTCGCCTGGATCAACCACATTGAAAAGCTTTCTCTCAATTTCAAAAGCCTTCCTTCTTCCGAATACCATTTATCAGCAAAATCCTCATCTGGATTCACCGGATTTGGAACAAGAGGAACACTCTGATTTATATACTCATCCATGGCACTCAAAATATTGATCAGCGCTGAAGCAACATCTCCCTCGCCTTTATAAGCCCTCCCCGCCAACGTCGTAATTATTACAGAGATAGGCTTAGAATCTTCGTTTTCCTTAAACATCGTATCTCGATGTCGTTTAAGGAGTTGAATCACACTCTGCAAAGGAGTCTTCCACCTATAATATGGCAACGTATTAATACTTGCCTTAAAAACTGCCTCTCGTTCAGCAAGAAAAATTTCAGCTTTTCTCATACGTGTCTCAAACCAACGAGCATATCCCTCAGGGTTACTTACTCTCCAGTCATTTGTCTTAACAGAATACGCAGCATCTGTATTATCCGTAATAGAAACGGCAAGATCAGAAACATCTGAGGCAAGCCTGTCATCTAGCCTTGTTGCTTCAACCATTCTATCTTTTAATACTTCTCGCCGTGTGTCGCTCTCAGGGATACAAGGAACAATGTCCATATGAAAACTCAACCCATCTGCGTAGTCTAGTCTCCAACATCGTTTTTTCTCAGACAACTTTTCTTTTATATTCCGAGCTTTTCTGTAAAGCTCTAGTTCTCTACCTAGTAATTCTTTCAATTGCTTTTGCGTGACAACGTCTTTGGTTAAACCATCTCGAAGCTTACACCCCATATCAAGGTCATACTCTTCCTCATCCTCAGGCTTGATTGCAGTACCCAGCCGAAATGATCCCTGTGAAAAAACAAGCGGATCAAATGTCAAACAAGACGATTCTGGCCTGTGCAACCACTCCCCAATATCGTTATAACGCTTTTCAGCTTTTTCATACGCACCTTCAGGAAGCTCTAGTTTCTCTAAAATTTTCTTTAATACTAAATTACTGCGACTATTTAACATGAATATCACCTCGTATTTCTATAGATTTTACAAATTGCCCTGAACCAACATCTTGATCGTAAATCACCCATGGCATATCAGCTTTTGGCATCCTAATTCGACCCAATTCAATTGCACACGAAACAGGCATTACAGGGAAAATATGTAATGGCTCTGTATTGCCATGATGTTTCTTGATATCCACCATTAGCCGCCTCAAATATTTACGATATAAAGAAAGCTGCTCTTTTGACTTCATAAAATCGTTTATTGGGCAGTCTATAGTTAACTCCCAGATAGAGACATTACTCCCTAGCACTCGCTTTATTCGATCTTGGGATACATGATCACTTAGTGATAACAACAATACAGGGACTCCCTCAAAACCTCCTGGTTCATTAATGATAAATTCGAAATCCCCCTGTGGCTCTTGCCAAGCCCAACCCTTCGGCTCTCTATGAGGCTGATATGTTTCAACAGAAATCTTGTCAGTAAATAAAACTCCGAGTTGTATTAATAGAGGTTGTGGAGCAAGCGCAAAAACAGAAAAATGCTTACAATTATGCTGATCTAACAAAGGCGCAATATTTCGCTCAAAAGATTTATAAAGATGGTCTGATTCAGCTTTCCAATAAATAGCACCACTATCCTTAAGTTCAGAATTCATTGATAGTAGTACAGGCCTTTCACTGGATGGGTACCAACTAGGAAACATGGCTTGAGCACAAGAAATATAATTAACAGGCGATTTCTCAGAGCCTATATTTGCTCCATATAACACAACATGAGATTTCTTATCCGAACGAATTCCAGTAACAATTTCTACCTTTTGCTCATGCTCACACTTCCACTCAATCAACAAATCTGCAGAATAACGTGCCCCCTCGTTATCTTGATCAATTTTCTTATGACAACCGTGACACATAAGCATCAAATTCACGGCTTCATTCAACCCCTTTGCATTTATACTAAAAGGCCCCCAACCTCTGGGACCATTTTTAGAAAATGAATAGATATGTGCTTTTTGGGCCAAATTTACTGTCTCTTGCGTTACTGAAGATATATAAAGAAGTTTATTGCAACCATCAAACTCGCAGCGGCCAGCGGCCCTGGCCCATAACTCACGCTCTACCTCTCTCTTTATATATCGTGTAACTTCACTGACCATTTTCGTGCTTCAACCTCTACCGCTTGCCAAACAATGGTAATGACCGCGGCGTTGTTGCATCCAGAAGCAAATGACTGATATAACCTGCTCCCGCACATAACATCAAACAACGTAACACGCCCTCTATATTATCTTGCGGCTTCCATTCGTATGTTTTTTTCAAGCCATACCCTAGAGCCACCAGTACCGTCACGCTATGGCAAAACTGGCGATGATGGGGGTTTCTAAGAGCTGGCTCTAAAACATCGGGTAACTTTCCAAAAAATGTTCCGACTGCCGTAGCGAGTATAGGATTTTGAGCAGTTCGCTCATGATCATCCGCATCAAATACCGATACCGCTAAACCAGACAAGCCTCCCACTATGGCATGAGTCTTACTATTTGCCATTATTTTTCTCCTTAGTTACACCTTTAAACGGTTTTTTATCTGATGTTTTAACATCCATAAAACGCCCAGTTTTCGAATCTCGCTTCACATAATGACCTGAAGGGGTCTTTGTTTGGGATCGATCTCGTACAGCACCATTACGGTGCCCATCACCTTTAGGGGGATTTGTTGCCATTTCACTTACCTCATTCTGTTAAAGTGTTACAGATTTATCAGGATCCTAAAAAAATGCCTTTTTAGGCTGCTTACGCTTAATATTACCAAGGCATTCTGCTTAACGCAATCAGATTTTTCAGAAAATTTTACTTAATTGCTCGATAAACAAACTCTAATCCACCCGAGTCAGCCACCTCTTTCGAGCCCAATATTAAGCCCTGATTATACATTTTCTTAAGTTTCCCACTCGCATTCTGTGAGGTTAAATCAAATTCAGCAGCTACTTTTGCTGTAGTTGCCTCACCCAAACGATTGATATAATTTAGTATTTCTAGCGAAGCCTGGCCTATCTTTGGCCCGAGCAAATAAAAGTTATCACCATCCCAAACAATCATTGGCTGATCTTTTGCTTTAGCAGCATAATCCCAATTATCTAAAAGGTCTTTTGATGCAAAATCCTGCAAATAAAAC
>WGBH01000106.1 GCA_015494435.1 Thiotrichaceae bacterium
CCCGTTGATAGCACGATTTGCTTACCTTTAAGCATAGTTTTTGCATACAATTTAAGTTCAACTAATAAGTCATATGTCCCCGGTGAAGCAATATCGACTTCTAAATCAATATCAATACGATCAAATAAACCATCTGCATTGGTATCGATACCCGTGTCAGTCACATTACCTGTAATTACACCTAATGGTGGAATCACTTCAAATTGCGCACCTGCTGTGATCCTCGCCGTACCACTTTGAAATACAGTTTCAACCAGATAATCACCTGATAACAACCCACTAATCTGCCCGGTATATAGGCCGTCGCTTACTTGTACATCTGGTGCAAAACCATCATCAAATAAATCTATGGTTTGCGGGGTAAGTTCAGACCCCTCCTGATAAATATTTGCTTTAGCCGTCGCACCTAATGACGGCACACCTGAGTCAAATGCTGCGACAGCAATTACTACTGACTCACCAAAAGTATATGTAGGTCGAGAAATGATTGTTCCCGCCTGTAACCCACCTGTCTGAACAACAGTCATCGTGCCACCTATAGCCGCTGCACCATCCGGGAGAGAAACATTTACCAACCACGTTCCCGTTGCAGGGTTATTTATTAAGGCTTGCTGATGGACTCCCTCAGCAAAAAGAAATGCACCAAGTGGTGGCACCTCAGTAGATCCAATAGTAAAACTATTAATATTAGCTGATGGAACTGGCGCACCTGAAGGATCGACTATCTCTACGTTCACTGGATTGATAGCAGTATGAATATCGATAGTAAGGGTTGTCGCAGAATTAACCTCGACCGAAAACTGTTGCGTAGAAGCTGTAGGTGTTAACTCAAATACATCATACATCCGGTTGCCAAGAGGTACACTTACATCCTGTTGCGCGAATAAACTCGACGAAAAGAGCCCAATAATTAATATAAGTTTAAAACGAAGCATTAGCGTAATCTCCAATTTACCATTCCTGCACCTGACTCTTGCTGAGCATCCGTTGCGATTATTTCTGCATTTTCAGTGGAATGTACATTCAAATGATTCCAGCCTTCTATAGGATATGTTTGATACAAACCTGCACTTTTTTTCGTTACAATCGTATCATTTAGTTGAAAAGATGATGTAAAAGTCGGATCGATTGTAATTTTATCATCAGCACTTACTGTTACAGTAACATCTGTAACCCTACCAGTAAGTTGATATAGGAGATTGGCGAAATAATTACTCACTAATGGAAGTGGAGGATAACCAGCACTTTCGTCAGGCCCTCCAAAAGGGTCAGTTATTTCCTGATCACCATCTAGGTCGGCATCAGTTGCTACTGAGGCCGTTTGTAAACCATCTGGAAGTTTTGTCGAAGCTATAAATTCTGATGCACGAGCAGGAGTTAAATCACAATAATAAGCGCCTTCATATGCCTTAGCAGGAAGAAGGGTAGCTGGCCCTTCTTGTCTTGCCTGTATCAGTGTCAACTGTCGAGCTTCTACCCCATATGCAGCCAAAACAGAACCCTGATGTGGCGTATTCAGCGTAATCAATGAAAGGACTTCTAAATCGTGTTTTACATCGACCCCATCCATAAAACCTAAAGGTATTTCTATCGGCTTACCATCCAGTGATGAAATGAACCCACGGGAATCAAGCCCTCCTTTACTATGCGTAACCAAATGAACACTATCAGTACCGTATAATTTGGCAATAGACGCGATAGAAGGTGGGTCAGAAGGATCAAGTGACCTTAGCTGCTCTATATTATGACTTATAGAATTGGTGTAGGGGATGTTTGGGCAGCCTTGCGGTATTGGGTTTGGTTTCGCAACATCAATTAGATTTATACTTGCATCAGAGGCAACATAACGGTTATCTAAACCCGCCTGAAAATTAACAAAAGCAGCTCCATCAGACCTAATTCCATGCACTAAAATTACAGGTGATGCTGCTTCGTATTTCACACCAACCCAATCAATTGCGGTACTCCAACCAGTACCACAACCTACAGCACCACTGGATAAGACAACATCCCAATTTGCGGTATCAATATCAACGCGAAATCGATTGATTGCAGTTTCACCAGGTGCTGAAGGGAACTTGATTTTTGCAATATCAACAGTAAATGTGTTTAGTTGCCACCTTGAACTATCCCCCGTAAGTATACCTATTTTTTCGTCATTAAGAAAAACCTCATCCACTTCATGCTGTAACCCTTCATCTATTTTGCCATCACCATCACAATCATAAAAATCATTAATAAAAGGTTCATCATCAATATCAAAAGCAGGAATAATAATACTTGCTGTCTCACTGACAATCCCGTTTGCAACTAAATCGGTTACATTCAATAAATAGCCGTTTGCATCTGTCTTGCCAACATAGCGACGTATTGAAACATAAATATATATGCTGCCATCTTTACTAAATAGCTCCTGGTCGATGGTAGCTGAGGCTGTATCGTTTACTACAAAGGTATCTGAAGGTTCATCAATAACAGTAAAGGACCACGGGGACTCTCCCTGATGAGCTGGAAAAGATGAATCTGCGAAAACAGATATTTCTGTTAAAAATATGAATGTAAATATAAGTAGTCTAATCATCATGACAATAGCTTCCATATATAAAAATTTAATTACAGCCTAAAATTTATCTAAGAGTGAAATGTATTTATGTAGTATGTTGAAGCTAAAGAAAGAACCAACATAATTAGATAATTTTTTATCGGATACTTAAGAAAAAAACCAGACACAATCCCTACTGCTGACAGCACAGCTAACCAATCTAAAGTTACAAACGAGATCAGAAAAAAGATTATAAAACCGGTAGCAGTACTAAAATTGTGAGCACCAAAAAATTCGGCATCTTTTGCCCAAAAACTAAAAAGAAAAACAAATACAGTAATCACTGTAAATATAAGTAAAGATTTAGCTAAGTTTAGCCACCATTTAGGGATTACAACCGGCTGATTCATGAGCGTTTCTCCACCAATTTTGATGTGGCAGAAAAAAATTTGACGAGAATAGAATAGATTTCTGTACGAAAAATTCTATTAAAAAAGATATAGTCCAAAAAAACGACCTCCCAGTCAA
>WGBH01000107.1 GCA_015494435.1 Thiotrichaceae bacterium
ACAAGGTATTTTTTTGACTAAAATTTCCTAAATAGATCAAATTTTAAAGCCTCTTATTGACTATATTTCCTTTACTAAGCTTCCTTTGTGGGTGTATGGTTGCGAAAAAATAGGACATTGAAGGAGGTTGCAACTTCCTGATAGTGGTCTACTATCTTAAAAAAGAATTCACAGTCAAACTACCAAAAGTATAAAGATAAGATATGAGCAAAAGTCTCGTTATTGTTGAGTCACCCGCTAAGGGGAAAACAATTGAAAAATATTTGGGCAAAGGCGTTCAGGTGCTTGCTTCCTATGGTCATGTTCGTGATTTAGTACCTAAAACAGGTGCAATTGATACCGAAAATGATTTTGCAATGAAATATCAGATAATTGATCGCAATAAAAAACATGTTGATAAAATTATTAAAGCATTAAAAAATGTTGATAATCTCTATCTAGCAACGGACCCTGATCGTGAGGGTGAGGCTATTTCATGGCATTTGTTGGAATTGCTGAAAGAAAAGAAGGTGCTAGAGGGTATTAATGTACAGCGGGTGGTCTTTCATCAAATCACTAAAAGTGCGGTGCAAGAAGCAGTGGCAAATCCACGCGGTCTTTCGATGCCAATGGTCGATGCTCAACAGGCACGTCGTGCATTGGATTATCTGGTTGGCTTTAATATTTCACCATTATTATGGAAAAAAATAAAACCCGGTCTGTCAGCAGGGCGGGTACAAAGTCCTGCTTTGCGAATGATTGTTGAGCGAGAGGAGGCAATTGATGCCTTTGAACCTAAAGAATATTGGACTCTGCAAGCTCAGGTTGATAAAAATGGCGAAGACTTTACTTCTAAATTACATACCTATGAGGGTAAAGTGTTAAAGCAATTTGACCTTGATAATGAAAAAGATGCAACAGCAGTAAAAATAAAGCTATTGCAAGATGCTAATGGTCAGCTAACCGTTACCCGTCTTGAGAAAAAACAGCGCAAACGTCAACCTACCGCTCCCTTTACTACTTCAACGTTACAGCAAGAAGGTTCTAGAAAACTACATTTTAATACTCGCCGTACCATGAGCGTAGCGCAACAGCTTTATGAAGGTATTGATTTAGGTGATGGTGCAGTCGGTCTAATCACCTATATGCGGACTGACTCAGTGACATTAGCCAATGAAGCGGTGAATGAATTACGAGAACTTATTATTACCCGTTACGGTGCAGATTTTGTTAATCCTGAGCCACGCATATTCAAGACAAAATCTAAAAATGCACAAGAAGCGCATGAAGCGATTAGACCAACTTCAGCTTTTCGTGTGCCAAGTGAAATTAAAAAGCATTTAACCGATGAACAATACAAACTCTATTCCTTAATTTGGAAGCGCACTGTTGCCTGTCAAATGATCCATGCAACTATGAATACTGTTTCTGCTGATTTATCACCTAATGAAAATAGTTTCTTTCGTGCAACGGGTTCTTCTATTTATCATGCTGGTTTTATGCGCGTTTATAAAGAAGGTTTGGATGATGGCGCGAAGGATAATACCAAGGAAAAAATTCTGCCCACAATAGAAAAAGGAGATGTGTTAACACTGCACGATGTCAGTGCTGATCAGCATTTTACCGATCCCCCTCCCCGTTATTCAGAAGCGAGTCTGGTTAAAACGCTAGAAGAACATGATATTGGTCGTCCCTCAACCTATGCAAGTATTATCTCTACCTTACAATCACGTGAGTATGTGGAAATAGAAAGCCGTCGTTTTTTTCCAACTGATATCGGAAAAATTGTGAATCGATTTTTAACTCAACACTTTACCAAATACGTTGATTATGATTTTACCGCTAATTTAGAAGGTCAGTTGGACGCGGTGTCATTAGGTGAGAAAAATTGGATTCCACTATTGAAAGAATTTTGGGAACCATTCCATGAATTAGTGCTTGATAAAGATGCGAATGTAAGCCGTGAAGAAGTGATGCAGGCACGGGTATTGGGTAATCATCCTAAATCGGGAAAGCCAATCTCTGTGCGTATGGGACGTTATGGTCCTTTTGTGCAATGTGGTACTAAAGATGATGAGGAAAAACCTAAATTTGCCAGTTTGTTGCCTGGACAAAAAATGGATTCAGTGACATTAGATGATGCAATGGTGTTGTTCCAATTGCCGCGCGATTTAGGGGAAACACCAGAAGGTGAAAAAATGTCTACTAATTTTGGGCGTTTTGGGCCGTATGTCAAATATGGAAGCAAGTTTGTCTCTTTTCCTAAAGATGAAGATATTACCCCTTATACGATTACTGTTGAGCGTGCATTAGCGCTAGTCGCTGATAAAAAACAAGCAGATTTAGATCGAATTATTGCTAGTTGGGAAGAAGAAGGTATTCAAATTTTAAAAGGACGCTGGGGTCCCTATATTACGGATGGTAATAAAAATGCTAAAATGCCGTCCAAAGATTACGATC
>WGBH01000108.1 GCA_015494435.1 Thiotrichaceae bacterium
GACACAAATGTTGCATGTAATATTCTGCATCGTTTGGATGATCCCGAAATAGGACGTTATACTCCTTATCGAAAGGTTAAACAGATATTGTAAAATAGACTTCATGCCTCGGAGGAGTTAATCCCTAAATCTGGGATGACCGCCCCTTCTGGACTCTAGTTGCAACTTGGAATAGTTCTCAACAGAGAGCGTACAAAACCAAGAGTTTATAGATTTTATATGATTTTTTGGAGCGGTGCTAACAAATAATATTTTTGAATAACAATGAGACGGTAAAAAAATTATGAATATGAAACAAGCGCGTTTTAATATGATTGAACAGCAGATTCGTCCTTGGGATGTTTTAGATCCTTCGGTGCTACAAACTATGAGTGATTTACCACGTGATGCTTTTGTTGCAGAAGCACAAAGACCATTGGCTTATGCTGATATTCAATTACCCCTTGGACACGGTGAAAGTATGATGCATCCGCGTGTTGAAGGGCGTCTTTTGCAAGAACTAGCCATTCAAGAAGATGATATTTGTCTTGAAATTGGAACAGGCAGTGGTTATATCACCGCTTGTATGGCTAATTTAGCCAAAGAAGTGTTTAGTATTGATATTCATCAGGATTTCCTTACTATGGCGGACAAACGACTGAAAGCACAAAATATTTCCAATGTGACATTAGAGCAAGCAGATGCACTAGAAGAGTTGGATATGAGGCAACGTTATGATGTCATTGCAGTGACAGGGGCTGTTCCAGAATACTTACCCTTGTTTGAGCAACTGCTTAAACCTGAAGGACGTTTATATATAACGGTGGGAACAGGTCACTTACAATATGCTACCTTGGTTACCCATATACAGAATAAATTTGTTCGTAGTAACTTATTTGCAACCGAATTAAAACTGCTAGAAGGCGTTGCGAAGCAATCTGGCTTTATTTTTTAAGAAATAGCACCATATACTATGCTATCTAAGGAAGTTCCAAGTAATAAATTGACTCATCTTACTCGCCCTTTTGTCCTTGTTTGAATTATCTTGGAACAAAAAATCAGTGTAATTACGGGTAAATTCATTGTTTGAAACTTCCTAAGTACCTTTCTGACGACATAAGCTGACCTCTACCTATGACGATAACTAAACAACTTGTTACTTTCTTTTTTTTAAGCACTCTAAGCGGGGTAGCTTCTTCTGAAAGTTTATTTCAGGTTTTTCAACAAGCACAAAAAAATGATGCACAGCTTAGCGCCTCTGAAGCTGCTTATCAGGCAGTATTAGAAAGAAAACCTCAAGCATTATCTGCTTTAGAACCACGGGTTAATTTAACGGGTACTGCGACTTATACGGTGCAAAATACTAGTAGAGTACGCTTTCGTCCTGATAGTCGATCAGGAAGTGCGAACCTAGGGTATAAACTTAATTTAACTAAATCAATTTATAATAAAGCACTTAATGCACAGGTTGATCAGGCTGATGCGACTATTTTACAAGCACGTGCATCCTTTGATGCCGATGTGCAAGACTTGATGCTTCGTGTTTCTGAGGCTTATATTAACTATCTAAAAGCGAAAGATAGTGCCAATTTTTCAAAATTAGAAACCAATGCCATAGGGCGACAACTCAAACAGGTTAAGGTTTATTTTCATGCTGGTCGCTCAGCAATTACTGATGTTAAGGAGGCACAGGCTCGCTATGATCAGGCACGGGCTCAAGAAGTGAGTGCACAGCATCAAGTACAGCTAGCTAGAGAGGGTCTTAGAGCCATTACAGGCTTATACTATAAGGATTTACTTGGTGCAGCTGAAAATATTCCATTACTCAGCCCAAGACCTGATAATATTGTTGCATGGTCAAAAACAGCGGTTAATAACAGCAGATTGGTAAAGATTGCTGAACAAGCTGTTAATGTTGCACAAGCAAATGTTGATATGGCGCGTACAGGAAAAGGGCCAACGGTTGATTTTATTGCCAGTCATTCAGGTAGTTCAACACATGGCAAACCAGGACTAGGACAGGATCGCTTTGATGCCTTTGTGGGTTTACAGATCAATATTCCTTTATACGATGGTGGAAATACAGCTTCGCGGATACGCGAAGCACGTCTTAAATTAAAACAGTCACGCTATCTATTAGAAGCTCAAAAACGTTCAGTTATACAACAAACTCGTGCGGCTTTTTTATCAACAGGATCAGGTTTAGCACAACTGCAAGCACTAAAACAGGCCTTACTTTCAAACCAAACAGCGGTCAATGCAACAAAAATAGGATTTCAAGTTGGAACACGTACCGCCGTTGATGTTTTGCTTGCCTTGCGCGAAATGTTCCGCGCACAACGAGATTATACCAATGCTCGTTATGACTTTTTACTCAATACCTTAAAGTTAAAACAAGCTGCTGGAACTTTGAGGATTGCAGATTTAAGAGGTCTGTCAAATCTACTCGCTAAGCCTCGTAGTGGATCAGCTAGAGTTTTGAAATATAAACGATAAATAAAAAGTATCCTTCATTTCTTAGTTGACACATTAGCCCGACGGTTTGTAACGGCGTTGAAACGTTTAAAAGAAGCCTTGCAGGAAACAGTGAGGCTTTATTGTGTTTAAGCTAAACGTATGGACGGCTTTATAAAACCCGTCCAGCAGATTTTTATTAGAAAATTATTTGCTTGCAACTTTGCTTTTAAGAGAAAGTGTTTCGCCTTTTTTTGTAACGCAGTATTTTAGACCTTTTTGATAGCATATCATGGCGTTTTCTTGATCCTTTAATTGTGTTAGTAATTCAGCAAATTCTAAATAACATTCCGTATTCGGCATCCTATTTAAGCCTGATTCATAAAAAGGATAACTTTTCTCCCATTGTTTATTCTTACGATATAAACGTGCTAAACAAAATAATAGTTCGGGGCTATTGTCCTGTTGTACTAACCAGTTTTGAGCTTGTTGAATGGATTGATCAAGATTGACATGCTCCATTTTGCCAAAATACTCAACTAGGCTTGTATCCCAATGTTTATTTAAGTTGTTTAGGATTGTTTTTTCAGCTAATTGTGCATCTCCAGCAGTGAGCAATGCGTCTGTATAGTTTAATATTGCCTGTGGCTTTTTTTGGGTGCTTTGGGGTAATTTATTCCATAAGAGTTGCAATGCTTCAGGTTGTTTTTTTAATGCAGTTAATTGAAAAATACCTTTTAAGGCACTGGCTTCAAATTTACTGTGTACTTTTTGCTTTAATAAATTTTGTTGCTTTAATTTAGGTAATAATTCAATCAAAAGTTTCCAGTCTTCTTGTTGATAATAAACTTTTGCTAATAATTGAGTGGCATAAAGATGATTAGGGGAGAGTTCTAGCAAATGCACTAAGGTGGCTCTTGCTTGTTCAATTTGCTGACTACTAAGTTGCATTTGTGCTTGAGAAACAGCAATAGCGACTTGAGCGCCATTCCCTTTTTCAGTTGCTTTTTTTAAGTATTGATCACGATTATCATAATTTTCTTGCATATGAGCCGCTTGTGCAGCGGCTAAATAGTTTAATAATGGTGTTTCTGCATCATTTACATGGCGTAATAATAAGGCTTCTGATTCTACCCAATGTCCAGAAATAAAAGCTATTAGACCTTGTGTGAGTGTTTGCCTTGCTCTTAGTGTTTTGCGGTTTTGTTGATAGTCGCGTAAATTCTTTTTGATGTTAAATAAGGATTTAAGCAACCAAATAAATATATAAAATAGGCTAAAAGCAATAATAAACAAGAGCAATAAGTGAGTTGTATTAATTGCGTAACTGCCCCAGGTTCCCCATGTAATCGTTACTGTTTGTACATGCTCAAGAATAAAACTAACAAGCCAAATTATCGCAGCAATCAGTATAAAAAACAGTAAAACATATAAACTCATTTTTATTTATTTCCTTACTTTTGCTTTAGAAATCTGATCTAAAAGTCTTAATGAAGCAGAAATATCAGGAGGCATAGGAGATAGTTTAACA
>WGBH01000109.1 GCA_015494435.1 Thiotrichaceae bacterium
CTATAAGAGCGATGAGCTTGATGACCCTATGATAAATGAAGATCATATAACGGTGTTTAAATGGGCTGATGAGCAAACGTTAGCTAAGATGAAAGAGATAGCATTGAAGGTCAATGATTGTTTGAAAGAAAGGTTTGATAAAGCCGGCATTTTGCTTGTTGATTTTAAGATAGAGTTTGGTATCGATTCGAAAGGTAATCTGCTTGTGGGGGATGAATTTACACCTGACGGCTCAAGATTGTGGGATAAAGAAACAGGTGAGGTTTTAGATAAGGACAGATTCAGGAAAGATTTGGGTGATTTGATAGAAGGATATGAGAAGATTTTAATGAAGATTTCCAGGATATAGGATGAAATATACAGTTATCGTAACGCCGAAAAAGGCTATTTTAGACCCGCAGGGCAAGGCTATAAAAAACGTTGCTCAAAATTATCTTGGTAAAACTATTGACAGTATAAGAGTTGGTAAATATTTTGAGATAGAAACGGACGAGCCTTTGGAGACCGTTGAAAAACTTGCAAAAAATATTTTATCAAACGAGGTGATAGAAGACTACAGGGTACTAAAATCTTGAAGGTTGCAATAATTCGATTTCTCGGCACAAACTGCGATATGGATTGTAAATATGCCTGCGATGTTATGTCAGTTAAATCTGAGTTTGTGTGGTATGAGGAGACCTCTGTTAAGGGGTTTGATTGCGTTATACTGCCGGGTGGATTTTCATACGGAGATTACTTACGCTCGGGTGTTTTGGCTAAATTTTCTCCTATAATGAACGCCGTTTTGGATTTTGCAAAAAAGGGCGGGTATGTTATGGGCATCTGCAACGGCTTCCAGATTTTAACGGAGATTCACCTTTTAGTCGGCACATTGTTGAAAAATAACAATTTACGCTTCATACATAAGGATGTGAATCTGAAATTAGAAAACAGTTCTTGCTTTTTTACAAGATATTCAAAAAAAGATGTTTTGAAATTGCCGATTGCTCACGGTGAGGGAAATTATTTTTGCAGCGATGATGATTTGAAATATCTTGAAGATAATGGAATGATTGCAATGCGATATTCTTCTTCAGACGGTAAGATGGATATTGCAAATAACCCGAACGGCTCCGTTGCAAACATTGCCGGAATAACAAATAAAGAGGGTAATGTATTCGGGCTTATGCCTCACCCAGAAAGAGCCGTGGGTGATTTAGGCAAAGACGGAGAATATATCTGGAAAAGCCTCGGCATTTGAATTTTTATTTTTTTAACAACACAATTTATTTTTTTGATTTTTAGTGTGGACTACAAATAAAAGATTATCCTCATTTAGAGAGCGAAATATCAATTTGACTTTGGATAGTGGATTGGTTGAGTGCGTGAATGGTCATTAGAGAATAGTTAAGTGGGTAAATGGGGAAGTGGTTTAGCAGCTCACAGGCATTGGCTGTTGGCAAAAAAAGAAATAAAAAAATATTTTCACGATTTTTTCACAATGAAGATGTAGCATATAAAATATAGATTCGTCGGGTTGTTTAAAATAGAAAATTGGACAAACAATTTTTGGAGGTTTTAATGCTAAAAAAAGTATTTGAAGCTAAATGGCTTTTGATTTATATGATAATTGCTTCGTCAGTATTATTTTACGGTATAAACGCTTATTCATACGATTTAAACAAGGGTAAGAATTTTTTAGACAAAGGCCAAACAAATCAACAAATTTTGGAGGTTAAACTCGTTAATGGTAACAAGCTTGGTGTTGATTCTTTGATGATTATAGCGGTTGTCATAAAACAGATGGAAGATGAGAATGCATCCGTTGTTCGAATTATTAGTGGAACATATAGGAATAGATTGATGATAATTAAAGGCGATATAAATGCAAAAAAAGGTGAATATATACGGGGTTTTATGAATAAAAATCAATTCTCTCTTGTTGGAAAGGGAGGTCAAAAATGAAAAAAAGTATTTTTTTGTTTTTTATTGCCATATTTTTTTACGCCAATACTGCTTTTTCTGCAATGGGCACATATTGCGCTGTTCCTCCGTTTCTGTCTCTTGGTTCCAATATAAAGCCAAATATTTTGTTTGATATAGACGTTAGCGGAAGTATGAGTTGGTCAGCATATTATGCAACTTGGACAAATAACAATATATCTCAATCTTACGATAATTCTATTAAATACGAAGGATACTTTGTGCCGAGTAAAGAATATAAAGAATCTAATGGAGTTTGGATAGAAACGAATAACTCTGATTCATGTGATTTAAATTATCATAAATATTATTATGGATGGGGTGGAATATATAATTATTACAATTGGTTTACAGTAAGTGGGGTATGTAGTGGAAATGAGTTGAATTTTGCTCTAATGACTAGAATAGACCTATTACGTTGGGCAATAACAGGAGGAACACCTGCAAGTTGCGATGGCAATAATGCTTATTTTAATCCAGGATATTGTGAGCCTGAACTATGGAACAGCCCGGGTAATGGTAACGGGAAAAAGGTTGGCACAGTATGCAATGATAACATTAAAATAAGTGACAATGGTACCAGAGGCGGCTGTATCCTCAAAACCTATTCAGGTGAAGAAGTTGCTGTTCCTTGGAGTAGAGTTTGGGATGGGTTAGCTTATCAGTTTGAGAAACTGCGGACAAAGCCCAGAATGGGTGTTATGTTTTTCAGCGGCAGCGGTGTTAGAGACAAAAAAGTGTATATGGGTGATTTTACTGCGCCAAATAGCACATCTGCAGATTATCCCTATATGAATTTTATAACATATTTAAATTCTGAGGAACCATCAGGTGCAACTCCCACCGGTCCTTCTTTATGGGATGCATATAATTATTTTGCTCAAAATCAGTCAGAATACGGCGGCTTTACTCCTCAATCCGGCAGCGGAGATAAGTGGAGAAATCCTATGTATGTGTGTGAAAGCGGAGGGGGAAGCAATTGTGTATATGTTCCGTGTGCTAAGAATTTTGTCATATTAATGTCTGATGGTCAATGGAATGTAGGAGGCAACCCGAATAATGTAGGTGGTGCTTGTTCTATTGATATTGGTTTTGAAAATCATTCGGCTGATCCTGTGGTGCCGGCTTATTGGATGCATGAAAAGGGTTTTACAAATGCGAAAACTGAAGTTAAAAGCAGAGTGGATTCTATCTATACTATCGGATTGTTTTTGGGCGGAACAGGTGAAAAAGCTATGGAAAACATAGCTATGTATGGCTCTTATAGTCTGAATAATGGTCAATGGCCTGGTGATTTAAATGGTTATCCAACCACAAGCTGTGGACCAATTGATGACTGCTGTGAAGGAGATAATTGTGGGAAGGGCAGTTCATGTGCAGCGCTTCCACCTTCTAGTCCTGATTGGGATAAAAACAAAGATGGCATTCCGGACACCTTTCAAAATGCATCTAGCGCTTCGCAGATTAAAGATGCCATAAAAAAGGCAATATTAGATATTCTTAAAAAAGCTTCTTCCGGCACAGCCGCATCTGTTGTTTCAACAAATGAAAGAAGTGGGGCAAATATGCTGCAAGCCCTTTTCTGGCCGAAGCGGTATTTTGATAATAAGACATCTGTTGATTGGAGCGGGACGCTGTATAATCTTTGGATGTATATAGGTCCTTTTGCTTCTTCTCAAACAATTCGTGAAAATTCTGATACTGATGATGAAAGTTCAAGTGTAAAGAATCTTACATTAAATGATAAGGTTGTTCAGTTTTATTCTGATAATGCTACAGGAGAAACTAAGATAAGGGTTTGTGAAGATACGGCTGGCAGCGGTAAACTCTCAAATTGCGATAATGAAAGTTTGAGTGACTTAAAAACCGTGTGGGATGCCGGTATTCAGCTTTGGAGTACATCTTCAAATAACAGAAGAATATTTACAGATATTGATAATTTGACCGATAACTTAACGGAGGGGAATTTTATTTTAAGCAATACCTCAAGCTTAATGAATTATCTTGATGTTGACAATCTTACTCAGGCTCAAGACATAATAAAATGGACAAGGGGAGAGTATATTTCTAACTTTAGGGATAGAACTGTTACAATAGGCTCCCACACTAACGTTTGGAAGTTAGGAGATATAATAAACTCAACGCCAAAGGTTTTATCCATCAATCCTGTTAATACATACTATAAGGACTATAAGGATCGAAGCTATTATGAATTTAATTATAATGATAACAATAGCTATAAACATATTGATAGAGGTATGGTTTTTGTGGGGGCTAACGACGGAATGCTTCATGCTTTCAGACTTGGAGCATTGAGCTTTCCCGGAGGTAATATAATTGCTCAACTTAAAGAAAACGGCGGGCCTTTTGGTTCGGAGGCTTGGGCTTTCATACCGAAAAACATTCTGCCGTACTTAAAATACATTGCCGAAGGTGACTATTGCCACATATATAGCGTTGATTTAACTCCATATCTTTTTGATGCAAGTATTGGAGACCCGAATAGTTCCAATAGTTATGGATCTCCAAGCAGCAAAAAAACAGAATTGAGTTGGAGAACGATTCTCGTAGGGGGCTTAAATCTAGGTGGTTCTTGTGGTGATAATGTTACAGGAGCAATTAATCCTCCAAATGACACAGGAAATGTCCCACAAGGAATAGGACGTTCTTCATATTTCGCATTGGATGTTACAGACCCGGAAAAACCAAAAGTTCTTTGGGAATTTAGCGATAATGATTTAGGGTTTACCACAACAGGACCGGCAGTTATATATATACCTGCAAAAAAACTACTTGATAACGGGACTTATGTTGACGATACAAGCAAAAACGGTTATTGGTATGTTGCTTTTGCATCTGGTCCGGATAATTATGACGGAACTGTGCATAAGCCTCTCTATTTATATATACTCGATTTAAAGACTGGTGATTTGGAGAGAAAAATACAATTAAGCGGCGCCGGCAAATTACTTGGTAATGTAGATGCTTTTGCTGGAAGAATGTTTGAGTCTTCTGTGGATCTCGGTAAAAACTATTCAGATGATGGTTTTTATTTTGGATATACCTATGATACCTCAAGCGGATGGAAAGGGGGCGTTATAAGGGTAAACACTTTGGATGATTCGAATGTTGACGATTGGCAAACATCTTTACTTATTGATAATATTGGACCTGTTACTGCTGCTGTCAGAGATTTAGAAGATACGAAAAACGGTAATCTTTGGCTTTATTTTGGTGAGGGGAGATATTTTACGAAGGAGGATGACCCAACTGCCCAAAGAAAAATATACGGTGTTGAAGATCCATGCTACAGCGACAGTAAATTGACTGACGGGTGCTCCACTACTTTGACTTTAAATGAACTTGACAATGTTACAAGTGATGGCAATGCAGCTTTAGGCGAACATAAAGGCTGGTATATAGATTTAAGTCCGTACGAAACTACTGTTGATAATTCAACCTACAATTCAGAGAGACTTGTTACAGACCCTGTTGCGGTTAGCAACGGATGGGCTTTTTTTGCTACGCTAATGCCCACTTCTGATATATGCGGCTATGGCGGGGATACTTATTTATGGATGGTAAATTATGATAATGGAGGCACGATCTACAACGCAACGGGTAAGGTGTTTATTCAGACATCAACAGGAAAAGTAAGTGAAATTAATATTTCTAAAACTTTCGGCGAAGAAGGAAGCTATCAGGGAAGAAAAACCAATAAAAGAATTACAGGAGTTCCACCTAAATCTGCTGGTATGACTGTCGTTTTACCTCCTCCTCCGATAAATAAAGTTATACAGTGGGAAGAGAAATAGTGAAGAACATAAAACATAACGATAGTCGTTTTAAGAGGTATCTATCTTACTTGAACTATACCAAGCTGTGTCGATCGCGGCTTGGTTTTTCTCTTATTGAGCTTTTGGTTGTAGTTGCTATAATAATAATTCTGTTGGCAATTGCAATACCTCAGTTGTCAAAGTATATAAAAAAATACAACGTGGAAAAAGAAATAACAATGATATACGGCGATTTGTCAGCTCAGAGGTTTAAATCCATGAATACCGGCATGCCGCACGGCATAAGGTTTGATAATTCAAAGCAGTACACCACTTTTACATTTAATGATAAAAACTATAATTTAGTCTACGATGGTGTGTCTGAAGAAGCTGATACAAAAAGCGTAACCTTAAAATATAGTTTGGATGGACCAAATAGTGGGACTGTTATTCTATTTGATAAAAGCGGTATGGCAAGAACAAAAAATTGGGGTTTGGGTAATTGTACCATATATATAAATTCTCCGGCGAGATATAATTGTATAGCTGTTAGCAATAGCCGCATAAAAATGGGAGTATGGGATGGTAAATGTGAAGTCAAATAGAGCATTTACATTGATAGAGATGCTTGTTGCCATAGTGATAATAGGAATATCTATAATGGGTCTTATGGAGATGTCCATAGTTGTTATGAACAATAATTTGAGAAATGAGATTAGAAACAAAGCTGTAGAAACTTTGAGTAACCATGTGAATAATTTAACTACTAATTCTTATGATAATATAACGACAGGTACTATCACTGATATTGAAAAGATAAGAAATTTTGATGAACAATTTACAATATCTGATAATGTAACTACGGATTCATCAGGCAGTAAAAATATACAATCAACAATAAACTGGACATACAGAGGAATAAACTACAGCTATACAATAGATACGGTGGTGAACAAGTATGAATAAAAAAGGTTTTGGTTTAATAGAGCTGCTTGTTGTTATAGCCATTTTTGTTGTTGTTATAGGAATACCATATAAGCTTTTTATACAGGAACTCAAGACCACGGTGAGAGAAGTTAGCTTATCAAAAACGAGCATAGAAAATGTCCCTGCTCTTGAAATAATCAGAAAAGACATAGAAACAGCAGGGTTGGGTTTGCCTTGGGATGTAAGCGGTATAACATATCAAGAGGCTTCTTCATCAAGCCTTCCTTTATATTCATTTAATCAAGATGAGTTTAATGACTCTCCTACTAATCCACCGAGAGCTATAATTGGAAAAAAGGATAACAAAACAGGTTTCAGTTATTTAGTTCTAAAAAGTACGGCTTTTGGTCTAAATAAAGCCTCAAGCCATTGGAGCTATATAGATGATAACGGTTCTCTTAATATTTGGCCAGCGGGTAATACGGCTAATTATAACAATTTTGAGAAAGGTGATAGGGTAATTGTTATGGATGCTGGAAGTAGGACTCTGTGCGGTAGAAGCATGTATTTTACAATAACGAAAGATGCAAATTCCGCTGATAATGGCACCATCTATTATGGTTTACCGTCACTGCCATTGTCTGTATATCTTGTTTATGGAGTTTCCAATAAAAATCTTGGAGCTCCTTTTAATCGAATTGATTATAGTTTATATTCAGGAGGTGATACAAAATCAGAGTGTGCTAATGGAACATATACTTTAGGTAGGTCAATCATGCAGCAAAATGATAATGGATCTATGACTTTTACAACTTATCCACTTTTGCACTGTGTTGCCGATTTTCAGGTTGAATTTGGATTGGATACTACCGGGAATGGCAATATAGATACTTGGAAACAAGATATAACAAATTTAAATGCTAAGAACATTAGAGATGAATTAAAACAGGTTGGTGTTTACATACTTATACAGAATGGCACGAAGGATAATAATTACAATTATCCTTATGACAATGTATCGGTAGGTAAAAGGTATTTTAATTTAACACAAATCACTGATTACAAACATTATCGCTGGAAGATTTTGAAACTTGTTGCAGCGCCAAAAAATTTGGAGTGAAGTTATGTATATAAATAAAAAAGGAATTGCTCTTATAGTAGCACTTATTATAGCGTTTATAATTTTGGCTTTGGGAAGTTTAACTTTGTATATTTCCATGCAGAGCACAAAGATTTCGGGAAGTTTTAGGCAGTACAGAAGTGCAGTGGAATCTGCTGAGGGTGCTTTCAATGAGACGAGGGAAATCTTGGGATCTATAAAAGCAGGCGAGAACGTTTCGTTTCCAAGCACTCTTATTAACAATAAAACAACCTGTCTGCACTATAAACTTAATACACAAACTTCTAATTGGACAGACAATGATTTATCCAATAATCAGTGTTCAAATTTATCAAATGTTGAAAGTACAAATATAAGTGATATAGTCAGTTTCTATGATTTAAAATATTCTTTGGGAGGCTACACTATTTATATAAAACTTGTAAACACGGCAAAAGGCAACACATCTTCATCATCATCTAAAGGATTGGTTTCTGGTGGAGTAACTTCACCAAATAAGGAAGGAACTAATGTTATTCATCCTCCTCCCATTCCTTTTCTGTATCGTATGGAGATTGTTGCCGAATCTACAATAAATACAAAAGACAAAGCGCATATATCTCTATTATATGGTTATTAGGATGCAAAAGGGTGTCCGCTTTTTAAGTGTCCTCTTCCTTATATCCGCAGGCTTTTCTTGCGCAGTGCCAGCCGTCTTTTTTTATAAACAGCGTATAGCCGCATTGAGGGCAGGTTTCATTTTTAATTATTCCCCTTACCGTAAATTTACATTCCGGATAATTTGAGCAGGCAAGGAATTTTCCGAATCTTCCCTCTCTAACAACCATCGGAGCGTCGCATTTATCGCAGATTATGTCGGTTTTCTGCGGCTTTGGCTTTAAATTTTCCATTTTTTCATAGGCATTGTCTATCAGTGTCTTAAATTTATTATAAAATTGGCTTAGCAGTTCCACTTTGCTGAGTTTTCCATTTGCTATTTCATCCAATCCCTCTTCTATCTTTGCGGTGAATTTTACATTGATTATGTTATCGAAGAATTTATCAAGCTATACCGCCCCCGCTTGTCAAGACAATTTTTTCTAATTTCTTATTCCCTCCTTCCTTTGTAAATAAAATTCAGTATTCTTCATTATGCAGCATCCGTCTTATTTAGTTCCTGGGTGTATATTTTCATAGGGGGTTTATACC
>WGBH01000110.1 GCA_015494435.1 Thiotrichaceae bacterium
GAACTATAAAACTGATAATGACATAATTTTTTACTTCAAATCAAACTAATGAAGTCATTTAATAAGTCGTAGCCGTTATAAACTATATGAAACGCATTCTTTTTATTTTCTAACTTTCAGTTTCAAGAAGTGGATTGTTTCTATCTTTCGTAACGCCAGCGCGTTGCTAATTGCGTCACCACGCTTGTGAGACTGTGAAAGTATTCGTGGAATAAATAAAAATGGTTGAAATTCCCCATATTTTGCCCAAAGATGAAGCCAATAGCTCGCTATTATCTTAATTTCTGGACAAAATCTGGAAAGTTTTTCTTCATTTTTCTTTTGTCCCAGAATACTTTCACAGTCTTTGGCGCGATGAGGACGAAGCGAAATCTTATAAAAACTCTAGGTTTCACTGAGTTTCTTTATTTCTTGAACAGAAAATCCTGTGATTTTAGCAATTAGTTCCATCTTAATGCCTTCTTTGAGCATCATTTTAACATTTTCCTGTTTTGCTTGCTGAATCCCTTTTTTAATCCCTTTTTTAATCCCTTTTTTAATCCCTTTTTTAATCCCTTTTTGCTCTGCTTTCTTGCTTTTATTTCTTATATATTCCTCGTTAGAATATTCATCTTTCATGCGTGCATATTCTTGTGGTGTTGTGTTGTCTTTTTTTATTAAATTAAAAATCTCATGAATGGCTTGATTTTGATAGGAATTTTCGTTGACTTCACCATCTAAGCTATCATTAATAGCGCTAAGCCATTCACGGTAGGGGGCAGGTGTGTTTTTATTGCTATATTTGGGGCAAACATAAATAATTTTATGCGGTGTTTCACCGATCCCCTTTCCCTGTAAGTCTTTTGGTTCAAAATCAGTAATGGCAACATCTGTTTTATGCTGATCACCTGAGGTTAAAACAACGATGGTAAAAACGCGCATATTAGTTATATAGTTATAAGCAGTAGAGACTTGTTCTAATAATGCAGCACAGTGGTAATGTAAAAAACGATCATAATGATCAGTGAAGCGTTTATGTTGAATATCAACAATAATCCGATTTTTTTTATCCTCGGCAAATAAATCAAAATGACTATCCACCTTACCGATCACGGGTGAAAATGACTTTTCAGTTTCTACATGATCAATCTCAATATCAACCCCTGCGAGATCTTTAACAAAAGCGGTAAAAATCTGTGGTTGTGAAAAAGCTTTTTTAAAAATAACACCATAGCGTAAAGAAGCAACTTCGATCATGCTTGTTCATCCTCATTTTATTAGAAAATAATTTCTAAAGAGTATAGCTTAGTGTAGCCGATATGTAGCTATTATTGAGATATCAATTAGGCTATCGAAATGATTGTTTTTTATATAATGCACATCTTAGCCGACCTACCGCGCTATTCTACTATTACCTGGTAACTCACTGATCCTTTAGCTCCACCTTGGAGTGTTCCTGTGAAACGCCATTCGACATCGGGATTCAGTTCAACAGCTGAACAGTTTAAGCCTGTGGGTGTACTATCGCAGTTGGCTGTTCCTGTTTGTAAAAGGGTAAATTCTTGAGCTGTGTCATTGATTTCCAGATCAGTAATTGCTCCTGTGCCTGTGTTGCTGTAATAGATACGGTATTTAAGTATTTCTCCTGGTTTTGCCTGATTTTGTGTTTCTGTTTCAGGGGTATTTTGGGTGATATTTTGTACCGTTTTGCGTAGTTCTAATTTTGAGCTTCCAGCTTTAGTAGGCTTAGTGGGTGTCACTGCTGTATTTGCTGCGGCTTTTGTTAAATCGGTCACTTTTAGTGTCGTCGTTCCTGTGATGGTATTGCCAAAATCAAAATCAGCCGTTATGACATTGTTATATGTTTCTCCATTGGTGATGTTATTAGCTGCGTAGACTTTATTGATTAAGCAGATTTTAGTGTCTGCTGTTGCTACTAAGCTAGTGCTAAGAGGGGCATTAGCCTCTGCTCCATCTAGCTTGCCATTACAATTAGTATCTGGATAAATAATGCTTGACCATCCGTTGGTAACAGCTGCGCTATTTACTGATGAGAAATCCACTGTGCCTGAGCTTTTAGGCGTAAAGGTATGTGCATAAAACACCACGTTTCCTGCATTGATTGTGCCACTATTGTCAGGTGTGAAGCTCGGTGGATGCACATCGCCAAAGTCTTTGCCTGTAATTTCTGCATCAACGACTGCAAAACTGGCTAGTACATTTTCTGTTGTTGATTTATAAGAGGCAGGGTCTTTAGCCATTGCAATATCACAGTTTTTTGGTGTAGGCGTTGTTTCTCTGGAGGCTTCATAGAGCTGATAATTACCAGGAATGACAGGGAAGAACGCGTAATGACCTTCTGCATCAGTTTTTGTGCTCATACAAACAGTATCACCATCATTAGTTGTGCCAATAATAACAATAGGTAAACCACTAATGCCTTTTTCACTTGGATCATTGACTGCATCAACATTGCTATCGTTATACACACGACCTTTTACAGGGAAGCCACCGACTTCAATGCTAATGGGATAATCTTCCACTTCACCATTGAGATAGTAAGTTGTTGCATCATTCGCGGTAATGTTTTGATTGGTAAGACGAAGTCGTGCAAAGCTATCACTGATTTTAAGATCCGCTGGTACACTGCTCCATTTGATTTTTACATTGCCATTATTGGTGCCTGCATTAACGATAGTAATTTCAGAGGCTTCATCGGCATCAAAGCTACCATTCTTATCAAAATCAATCCATGCGATTAAATTGGCATTGCTATTGAGTGTATTGGTGGCTTTTATGCTCACTTCATAGGGGAGACCTATATCCAGATCGGTGAGTTTAGGGAAGGTGCTAACAGCATCTTCATCATCGTTGCCATCACTATCATCGCCATTGGCATCGGCAGTGGCTTGATTAGCATTATCGGCATCAGGTGCGGTTGCTCCTAAATGAAGCCCTGTGGTAATGGCATGACGGGCCACGCCATAGCTTGTGCCTGTGGTGGGGGCATCACCATAATCCTTACAACTTTCAGCGAGAGCAATATCATCAATAGCCACTTGGTTATCATTGCCTGTAAGCGCGGCATTACTTAATACCAGTTCGATATTGGTTTGAGTGGCGATAAAGACCAGTTCTTTTTTATACCAGTTTAATTGACCTGTACCTGCATTAATCGCGCCTGTGGTGATATTGTGCAATTCATTTCCACCTGATTCAATACTGAGTTTTGCATTCGGTTTAGAAGCCCCTGCTTGACTAGCAGCATTGGCAATGCGGATGCTATAGGTATAGGTTTTTCCAACCGTGAGTCCTGAAATGGATTGCTGGTAGTATGTTCCTGCATTGGCATCGGCATTGATGAGTAAGAGGTGACCATTGGCATCCCCCGTTGCATCATCACCGACAATCCACCCATTACCTGCGGCGGCAATGGATGATTTATCAAGTACAGCATATTGACCGTCTTGAAGTATATTATCGCTTGCTACTGCACTTGTTCCATCATTATAGCTATAGCTGGTATTGATTGAAGCGGGTAATGCGACACGTCCAACCCCTGCACCAAAGGTTTCGCTAAAGCCTGCAACACCACAACTCGCTTGTGCTGAATAAGCTTGCACTTTAGGAATAAAAGGGAAATTCTTGCCTGTAATATCAATATCAACAACAGTCGTTGCTAGATTTTGTCCATTAAACACATGCGTTGCAG
This sequence comes from Thiotrichaceae bacterium, assembly GCA_015494435.1. GTDB lineage: Bacteria > Pseudomonadota > Gammaproteobacteria > Thiotrichales > Thiotrichaceae > JAGLBW01. Next base: position 3,692 of record WGBH01000110.1, read on the forward strand.
GAATATTGCTAGAGGTATCAACCTCAATCACATAATCACCGCTAAAGACATTGGTAAAAGTATAGTCGCCATTGGCATCCGTTTGTGTGCTTGAGACTAAAATATCATCGACATCAAGTTTGCCGTCTTTATTAATATCTTTATACAGATTTAATGTGGCGGTTGGAATCCCTGTTTCACTATCAAAAACATTGTTTATATTGTCGTCTTGATAGGCTTTGCCTGAAATAGTCAAGCTAGAGGTAACGCCAATATCAATGGTTTTATTTTGTTGGTTTAAGTTTAAAACAATCGTATCGCTAGTTCCTGTTGTAGGGTCGATATTACTGTCTAGCGTTCTATCAGTTCCCTGTTCTTTTGCTGAAAAGGCGTAAAAACTTTCAATCGTTGCCCTGACTTTATAGGCTTTATCTGGGGTTAGTTCTAAAAATTTATACTGACCATTTTTATCAGTGACCGTGCTGCTGAGTACGGCATCATTATTATTAGGATCTAATAATTCAAGCGTAATACCTTCTACGCCTACTTCTCCTTCGTCTTGAATACCGTTTGCATTCGCATCTATCCACACGGTATCACCAAAGCCTGTGGAGGGAATAAAAGCACTGACATCATTTGACATCACGGGTAAACTCACGCCATTAGCGTAAGCTCCTGTATTATTGGTATAAACGTCACCTAATGCATTACCTGTTGGTGCTAATTTAATATTCATAGAACAACTGGCATCGCCTGCTAAAGATGGCCCTGTTAAGCGGACTGCGGTTACATCAGCATTGGTAAAACCACAACCCGCACTGGGACCATTTTTATCACCCTGACACCATGTGGTTGAGCCACCTGCTTTATTACTATTTGCCGTAGGTGCTAGGTTTATTTGTCGTGGATCGGTATTGGAATAAAACCAATTATCGCCTGTGGCACAACTATACGCACCATCAGCACTTAAAAAGGAATAAGAGCCAGTATAGGAGGTACTTTGTTTACGTTTATGATTAATGGTGGTTGTACTAACCGTAAAATCCACACCAAACGTACCATCACCATTAAAGGGTAATACGTCGATAATATCTAGGTTAGTTAAGTTTTTTGATGCGCCATTTCGTACAAAGGTAGTGTAGTCAATCGGAGATTGGTCGGGGTTTCTAAAGGGCGTATTAACTTCTTTAGAAATGAGTAAGGCAGAAGGCACTGTCACCGTCATATTACGATTAGCGGTTCTTGCAGAGAGCACACTATTATCACTCGGCGAACTAATAAAACTATAGGTGTGAATTGTCCCTGAAGCGGCGGTTGCTCCGACTGAAATATCGAAGGTAATATCTTCTATTGCCTGATTCGATGTTCGTGTTCCTAAATCCCAGACAAGCACCTGATCGTCTGCGGTACAACGGGTTTTTAGGTCGCTATCTTCTAACTCAGCACAGGTAGCAATGGTTGGATCACCAATATTGGCGCTACCAATTACATATTTTAAACCAGCATCGAGAAACTCAACCACTTTTACCGTGCCTGTTTCAGAATCTGTGCTATCGGTTGTATAAGTCGAATGAAGGGTTGCAGCAACCACATCGCCTGGTTCAACAACATTAAGATTCAGTTCTTCTGTAATTCTAACGATTGCACGGGTTAATACGGCTCTGTCTGCTTTATAGTTACCGCCTTCTGTTAATGTCGGGTAACTATGTAATTTTCTGGTTGCTCCTGCCCAGTTGTTTGCTTGTGTTTTGTACAAAATACTGTCATGAGCAGCAGAATAGTTGACAATATTAATGCCATTGGCTAATGGTTGCCCATCAAGACCTTTATTTCGCACTTGAAGGTTTATAAGCATTCCTACCGTCTGCCCACCTGCCGGTCCGTTTCCATCGGGAAAGGTCAAACGCACTTTACTAATAGGACCAACGGCTCTGGCAGCGGCTGTTGTTGCATGCCACACGACATTTGGATCACTACACTCTGTAATAACAGCGGCGGCATTATTATCATCAATCGGTGGTGGCCAAGTGCCAACATAACCCGTTGCATATTCAAATTTATAGTTATAGTTAGCGGTACTCCAATACGGTTTCGCAGCATTAACGCCTTCTTCTCCGATAATATCAATCACATCTTGCGTATTGGTATCGATCACATCACACAAAATACTATCTGCAAAGGCTTTACCACCACTATTGCTAAGTTGCACTCTAGCGGCAAACTTTCTTTTTGGTGTTAGTACACCATCACCAGAGTACCAACCTGTAGAGGTTGAAATTGGAATAATATGATCAATAGCATCCATATAATACTTATAATAACTTCCTCCCACACATTCTGGACCACAGTAATAAAGTTGTGCATCAGCAAAGTTATCATTGCTACTTTCTTTTAATGCAGCAAAGTTAGATTGTCCTGAAATAGAGTTTGGATCAAAGCTCGTAATACTATTTTTTACATACAGTATGCCTGAATCATTGGCAGGGTTAGAATTACCGTAGGCGAGAATATCATCATTAGGAATAAAAACTTCTATATTGCCAATAGCAATGGTTGAACGTGATAAGGGGAGGATGCTACCTGTTTGAGATTGCGTGGGTACATGCTTCATCGAAGCATCAATTCCCGTATGTTTAATATGAATGGGGGTTCCGACTCCGCCTGCTTGCGTACAGCTAATAGTCATATCGGCGGCTTTCGATGCCACGCTTCGCTCAGGGGTTGCAGTATTATAAGCAGGGTAAGGATCACTTGAAGCAGAATACGTTGCTCCACAGCCAACCAGTTCTGCATTTGGTAACGCTAAGGTGTTGGTTGTTCTAGATCCATTAACTATTTGATAATATTCTACATTATCATCAAATTCTAAGGTGAAGTTTTCCCCTAGTGCTTCATTGCCTAATACCGCTGATGCAGAATCTATTTCATTAATTACTTCATCCGCTTCAAGATAATACATATATTTAACGATATAGCCTTTTTTACCGTTAACTGTCTGATTTTTTACATAGGTATAATATGACTTTTGTATATTCCACTTAGGTGCAGCGGTAATAACAATGGAATTACCTTCCGTCGTATCGGTCGTTGTTGCCGTAGGGCCTGTAATTGTAAAACTCAACTCTCCAGGTACAACACCATTTTTAGTATCGGCTAATACTTTAATATTAAAAGGTAAATCTTCTGAATAAGAGCCAATCCCATTTTTATCATAGTTTCGTCTTAAACAGGTTAAAGTCAAACCATCCGCAGAAATAGAGGATAATCCTGTATTTTTACCTTTACAACTTGAAGGTAATGCAGCCCATGCTAAACCTTTGCCAGCAGGCAGGGTTGAGGTGAGTGTAATCGGGTCTGAAGTGCCATTAACCGCCCAACCAGCATATAGCTCGAATAAATCACTGGTTCTAACAACTAAATCCCCTGTATAAGTATCATCGGCATCCTTCATATACCTAAAAAGTAGTTTACACTTTACCTGAACAGCAATAAATCCAGACAATAGAAAACCATAGCCATTCTGAGATGGTTTTTAAAGTACGTTGTTTTTTTATCGCTGTTTTATTA
>WGBH01000111.1 GCA_015494435.1 Thiotrichaceae bacterium
CCACCACACTGTGCCAATATCGTGTTTCCAACTTCAAGAACTTGACAAGTTTCGCCACCACATTGCAGAGCCGTTGGCGGAAATGTATCATATCCACAGAAGTTACCATTACAAATGGCCCCCTCACCTACATCATTGCACTCGATGATAGGTGCGGTATTATCTACCGGGAAAACACCGTTAATCCGATAGTAATATACTGACCCGAAGTCCAGACCTGAATCCAGGTAGGTTGCATAGGTTGACGTTGATTCTGCAATTACCTCGTAAGGACCGTCTATATTGGTGGCACGTTCGATTTCTACAATTTCTAGCTCAGGATTAAAATCCCAGGTCAGCGCCATCTTGTTGAACTTAGGCCTTATTGCAAAGTTGTCGATGCAGCTTAGTACACCTTCTATAAAGATATTATCAGGGTCTGAATCGGTCTGACCATCGTTAACAATGAGTTGGGCGATATAATCACCGGCAACATCGATTACGAAACTCGGTGTTGCCGAGGTTGAATCATCGAATTGTGCTAGGCTTCCTTGTGGCTTATCAGAAAAGATCCATTGATAGGTTATGACGGCATCACCATCAGGGTCGAAACTGTTACTGCCGTCAAGGTTAATGGTTCTACCGGTGAAGATGTCACCGACTGCATCCGAGTCAGCTTCTGCAACAGGTCGTCGATTGACAACCGTGACTAATACTGTATCCGGTTGACTATCAACCGTGCCGTCATTGATGATTAACTGTATGACATAGTCACCCTGCACATCCACTTCGAAGCGTGGATTTACGGAAAATACATCAGTTAGCACTGCATTACTGCCAGCTGGTTTGTTGATTAAATTCCAGCGATAGGTTAGCGAATCATTGTTTGGATCATTACTTGCCGAACCATCCAGATCAATCACATTTCTAACAAATCCTGATTGATCTACACCTGCATTCGCTACCGGTGCAGCATTTCCTACAGATACCGTTACAGTATCTGGGGCACTACTTTCGAATCCATCATTCACTACAAGTGTAACCGTATAAATCCCCACTGCCGTATATATATGACTCGGACTTACACCACTACCCGTACTTCCGTCACCAAAATCCCAACTAAACGATAAAATATCTCCATTTATATCTGATGAAACGGAACCATCAAATATAATCGGCGTTCCACCTATTCCACTATAGGGGCCACCTGCATTAGATATCGGTGCAACATTAGGTGGAACTACGGACACTGTAGTTGATGCGGGTAAAGAGTTCAACTGTCCATCGTTCACAACTAAGGTAACGGTATACGTTCCCGTTGATGAGTAAGCATGACCTGGATTCACACCGCTCGCTGAGCTACCATCTCCAAAATTCCATAGATAAGTAAGCGGATCTGAATCAGGGTCACTTGACGCTGAACCATTAAACACTATGGACTGGCCGTCTACCGCAGAATACGGTCCACCAGGGTTAGCTGTCGGCGCAAAATTAGACGGAGTAACCGTTACTGTGATCGATACAGGTGAAGAATTCAACAGGCCATCATTCGCCACCAAGGTAACGGTATATGTTCCAGGTAATGCATAAGCGTGGCTTGGGTTCACACCGCTAGCTGAGCTACCGTCACCAAAATTCCATGTATAAGTAAGCGGATCTGAATCAGGGTCACTTGACGCTGAACCATCAAACATTATGGACTGACCGTCTACCGCAGAATACGGTCCACCAGGGTTAGCTGTCGGCGCAAAATTAGACGGAGTAACCGTTACCGTGGTCGATACAGGTGAAGAATTAAACTGTCCATCATTCGCCACCAGGGTAACGGTATATATCCCAGGTGATGCATAAGCGTGACTTGGGTTCACACCGCTAGCTGAGCTACCGTCACCAAAATTCCATAGATAAGTAAGCGGATCGGCATCAGGGTCACTTGACGCTGAACCATCAAATATTATGGACTGACCATCTACCGCAAAATACGGCCCACCTGGGTTAGCTGTCGGCGCAACAAATCCTTCAAATTGGCTGGCAGTATATCCAATTGTCTCTCCCAGCTTAAGTTTTATCGCGGCGGCATTAGGTGGTCCGTAAACACCAATATCACCTAAGATATATGGCCCATCAAAACCAGCCGCGCCAATTGCAGCACCATCAAAACTTAATGGCAATGTAAAAGTACCAGCGGCACTCAACGAACCTACCTGACTTGCTGTAGCTATAGTTGTACCGTCAAGTGCTTTTAAACTAGCGCTCCACGTATATGACCCAACAGCGAGTGCATCTATGCGAAAATTAAAATTAAGTACATCAAATTTAGCATTGCCATTTGTGTCGACAGCAACTTCAGTAAAACCTTCTTCCAGTATTACCGTAAGTGGTCGTTGTAATTGCTGTAACTGATAGGGTTGAGTAGAACCTAGATCGGTACGCCTATCTGCCATTCGTGTTGGCTGACTTCCGTCGGCATCGGCATTTCTTATAAGCCTTACATCACTAATTTCATAGGGGCCATCACCATTTAACTGCCTTCTAATATCTTCTGCTGAAAAGGAAACAGATTGCGTATTTATACCCGTTGTAAGTACGACTCGCTTACCCTTAAGTATAGTTTTTGCATACAATTTAAGTTCAACTAATAAGTCATAAGTTCCAGGCGAAGCAATATCGACTTCTAAATCAATATCAATACGATCAAATAAACCATCTGCATTGGTATCGATACCAGTGTCAGTCACATTATTTGTAATTACACCTAATGGTGGAATCACTTCAAATTGTGCACCTGCTGTGATCCTCACCGTGCCACTTTGAAATACTGTTTCAACCAGATAATCACCTGATGACAATCCACTAATCTGCCCGGTATATAGGCCGTCGCCTACTTGTACATCTGGTGCAAAACCATCATCAAATAAATCGATGGTTTGCGGGGTAAGTTCAGACCCCTCCTGATAAATATTTGCTTTAGCCGTCGCACCTAATGAAGGTACCCCGGAGTCAAATGCTGCGATGGCAATTACCACTGGGTCACCGAAAGTATATGTAGACCGAGAAATGATTGTTCCAGCCTGTAACCCACCTGTCTGAACAACAGTCATCGTGCCACCTATAGCCGCTGCACCATTCGGGAGAGAAATATTTACCAACCACGTTCCCGCTGCTGGGTTACTTATTAAGGCTTGCTGGTGGACTCCCTCAGCAAAAAGAAATGCACCAAGTGGTGGCACCTCAGTAGATCCAACAGTAAAATCATTAATATTGGCTGATGGAACTGGAATACCTGAAGGGTCGACTATCTCTACGTTCACTGGATTGATAGCAGTATGAATATCGATAGTAAGGGTTGTCGCAGAATTAACCTCGACCGAAAATTGTTGCGTAGAAGCTGTTGGTGTTAACTCAAATACATCATACATCCGGTTGCCAAGCGGTACACTTACATCCTGTTGCGCGAATAAACTTGACGAAAAGAGCCCAATAATTAATATAAGTTTAAAACGAAGCATTAGCGTAATCTCCAATTTACTTTGCCCGACTCTTGCTGAGCATCCGTGGCAATCGTTTCTGCATTTTCAGTGGAATGAACATTCAAATGATGCTGGCCCGTAATAGAATAGAGAGGATATAATCCAGCACTATTTCGTGTAACAATCACATCGTTTTCTTGAAAAGGTGCAGTTGGTATTTCTAATAGCGATATTTCATCCAGAAAAAATCCAGGTATAACTGAAACAAATACTTCTTGTGTAGAACCTACAAGCTGATATAAGCGGTCTGCAAATGCGGGAAAACCTTGGGTTTCACTATCAAGCGTCAATTCTTTGTCACCATTCTGGTCAGCATCAGTAGCTACAGATGCTGACTCTATAGCACCCGGAAGGGTTGTCGACGCAATAAAAGTGCGTGCACGAGTGGGGGTTAAATCACAGTAATAGGCTCCTTCAAATGCGCTAGCAATAATCACCTCAATATCAGCTCTTGCCAGATTTAAAGCTGATAGCTGTCTACCCTCCACGCCATACTGAGCTAAAACTGAGCCTTGATGTGGTGTATTTAGTGTAACTAAAGAAAGCGCCTCCAGATCTTGCTTCACTGGCACACCGTTCATAAAACCTAAAGGTATTTCTGGTGATGAGTTGACTATCGATGAAAGGAACCCTCTAGTATCAAGCCCCCCTTTACTATGCGTCACCAGATGAATGCTGTCAGTGCCATACAACGCAGCAAGAGAAGGAATAAGTACACTAAGTTGACTTATGTTATTTTGTATCGAATTGTTATAGGGGATATTTGGGCAACCCGCCGGTATTGGGTCAGGTGCCACCAAATCGTTTAGATTTATACTTGCATCAGAGACCACGTAACGATTATCTAATCCTGTACGAAAATCAGCAAATATATCTTCTGCTAGAGTTAAAGGAAGAATTGCAGGTCTAATTCCATGCACCAAAATAACGGGGGATGATGCTTCATATTTCACACCAATCCAGTCAATTGCAGTACTCCAACCAGTGCCACAGCCTACAGCACCACTGGATAACACAACATCCCTGTTAGCAGTATCAATATCAATTCGAAATCGATTGATTGCAGTTTCACCAGGTACTGAAGGGAACTTAATTTTTGAAATATCAACAGTAAATCTGTTTAGTTGCCACCTTGAACTATCCCCCGTAAGTATACCTATTTTTTCGTCATTAAGAAAAACCTCATCCACTTCAGGCTGCAACCCTTCATCTATTTTGCCATCACCATCACAATCATAAAAATCATTAATAAAAGGTTCGTCATCAATATCAAAAGCAGGAATAATAATATTTGCTGTTTCACTGACAATCCCGTTTGCAACTAAATCAGTTACATTCAACAAATAGCCGTTTGCGTCTGTCTTGCCAACATAGCGACGTATTGACACATAAATATATATGCTGCCATCTTGACTAAATTGCTCACGGTCGAGGTACGCTGAATCTGTATCGTTTACAACAAAGGTATCTGAAGGTTCTGCAATAATAGTAAACGACCAGGGAGAATCGCCTTGATGTGGTGGAAATGACGAATCTGCAAAAACCGGCATCTGCATAAAGAGAATTAATACAAAAACAAATTGTCTATGTAACATAAACGACCTCCAAGTCTAAATTTCAATCTGTTAATTACCGAGTATTGAGACTAGCGAAAAACCACAACAAATAATAGTGTTGGCATTAAAGAAATAATAAACATAAGTACATACTGTCTTAAAGGATACTTAAGAAAGAAACCCGTTACCATGCCAATTATCGCTAGTAATACAAGCCCTAATGATGCATACCACAAAAGTATAAAAATGATCCCATAAGAATAAAGACCAGCAAAATCATACGTGCTAAAAGAACCCGTTACTGCAAATAATAAACTCATTGTTCCAACGAACACGACACCAAATGTCACATAAAGCAAAAGCTTGGCTGAAACTTGCCACCATTTAGGGATTTCAATCGGCTGATTCATGAACGTTTCGCCACCAATTTTGATATGGCAGAAAAAAATTTGACGAGAATAGAATAGATTTCTGTACGAAAAATTCTATTAAAAAAGATATAGTCCAAAAAAACGACCTCCCAGTCAAACATTCCTTATGTGATATGCTTCCAATCTTCAGCCATGTTAAACGGTGATACTGACCGATAGCACCATAAGCTCATTGTAATGTGCATGTAACGAATAAAGTGAATTCATGACTAAAAAATAATTCTTAACTTTTTTAGTTTATACTTCGAGAAAACTATCAGCCCTGCTTCGAAAAAGCAACTTGTTTTTAAGAAACATTAATAATAAGACTGGAGGCTCAGGCACATCTACAGGATCACCCGTTGACACAACATCCAGGACGCTATAAAAATATATACTTTCACCCAAATCTGGATCTGTTTGGGTTAAAAAGAAGTCAGCCGTCGGAAGAATGTCGGTAAAAATGTAATCTATAGTTGCAACGTCATCATCCAACAATACAAAATCCCAGCCTAGTGCAAAAGCAACATCATCTTCAAAACCTGCCGTTACACCATTGCTGTTATCTAGTGAACCCAGGAGGGTGTTATCGTAAATATCTCCGAAAACAAACCCGGGTTCATCAATTTCCCACGACTGGCCCACTGCCAACGTGCCTGTTGCAGCCCCTGATTCGTTAAAAAATGTATTAAAGTCTTCGAAGATTTCAAAATCGAAAAAGCCAATGACATTACGTGCACCACCACCGGTAAGACTTAAAGATAATGTACCTAAACCATCAACTAAAGAGCCTGTTGTTGGTAACGGATCGCCAAAGAAATTTTCACTAACAACACCATCAATATTAAAGGCCCAATCTTCCAGACTGGTAGTTGGGATGGCCAGTGCGGAATGAAATTGTAGAATCAGTAAATTAAATACAAATATCTTTACTGATAAAAATAGCTTTTTCTGCATTTTTGAAACTCCGTAAAATTTAAGCCAGTATAAAAATAACACGCGTATTTTCATACAGTAGATCTCTGTTACCAGATAAGCAAATTCAATGCCATAAATAATTATACTCTATCTTTCAACAAGTTATTTTTTTACGCGGAAAGTTTTAGACTAAGTATGTAAACATATGTGACACTTAAGGGTGCTGCGAGCCATATTTAAAAAAATAGGTTAAGTTATAACCCATCATAATAATTAATACGGTTTAGCAAATGTCTCATATCTCTATACTTTCTCCTAGTGAAAAACGAAGTTTTGATCTGCCTCCAAAATTTACAAAAGATGAACGAAATCTTTACTTTTCTCTTACTCCGGAATTGAAAAGAACCGTTTCCCGTTTTAATACGCATGATACACGAGCAGGGTTTATGCTGCAGCTGGCCTACTTTCGGGCTAATGCCCGATTTTTTCCAATAGAATCTTTCAGGAAACGCGACATTGAATATGTCCATAGTATTTTAAAGTGCAGCAACATCGATCTTTCTAAGTACAACAGCACAATCATTTCACGGCATCGAAGAAAAATTCTGACTATGCTGAATTGGCAAGATTATGATAAAGCAGCGAAAGAATTACTGGTCAGTTACGCACACAGGCAAACCACTAATCAACAAAAACCTAAGCAGATTTTTATCGGTTTAATCGATTTGTGCTGGAAAAATAAAATACGCATCCCTTCCTTTTTTGAATTAAGTGAGATTGTCACGGTAAGCTTCAGCCACACTGAAGACGAACTGCTCGCTAAAACGAAGCAATTATTAAGTTCATCAGGTCGAAAGTCATTGGAAGATATTTTAACACCCGGAGAAAAGGTACGTTCACGCTCACAACCACCGATCACTGCCCTCAAAAAAATAAACCAGTCTTTACGTCCCAATCAAATAAAAGAGAGTTTACAAATAACAGAAAAATTCAAAGATCTCTTTATGGCGCACCTGACAACTTTCAAAGCACTACCCTTAAACGACCAGGCCACTGAATATTATGCTACCTGGTTCTATAAAGCCGATTATCATCAGCTGAGTCAGTTTTCAAGCCCTACCAAGGCCTATCTACATCTACTGGCATTTATTAAACATCAATTTTATAAACGCCAGGATACACTGGTCGATATCCTACTGAAATCGGTTACATCCATTAAACACAGCGCAAACGCCAAACTTGCCGATAAAGAACAAGCCACCAAGAAAGAACGAAACGAAGCACTGCGATTACTCAATGACTCTCACAAGTCAGCCTGGTCCTTTGCTAAAAGTGTTATTGCCATTGTTAAAGCGACCAAAGCAACGCCTAGTGAAAAGTATTATAAAATTGAAGAACTGGTCAATGCGTTTGAAACGATGGATGAAACCGATGAGAATAAACTCGCTGAGTTCGATCAATATTTATCTAATGAAGTTAGAAACCAATCTTATTATGATCTGTTAGCATCTCTTTCCAATAAGCTACAACGACGAGTTTCTGGCATTATAAATGCACTGGAATTTGATCGCTCAAGTAGTTCAAAATCGATACTCATTGCTATTGATTACTTCAAAGCCTGTGACGGCAAGATAGGTAGCAGTGCACCACGAGACTTTCTTACAAAAACAGAAGACGCCCTGATTTTTGGCGAAGAAAATATAAATTCACCACTTTACAAATGCCTGCTATTTTTTTATCTCGCTGCCTCAATTAAATCGGGTGACCTTACTTTGGTTTACTCATATCGATTCCGTGCAATACAAGACTATTTAATCGACAAAACCTATTGGGAGAAGAACAAAGGCAAGATTCTAGCTGAAACAGGCATGACGAAATTTGCTGATGGCGAGCATTATCTGGAAAGTCTCAAAAATGTACTTGATGATAAATATCACATTGTTAATAAGCGATACAAGGAAGGTCTAAATCCTCACTTAAAGTTTAATCTTTCTGGTAAGCCAGTGGTGAGTACACCCAACATCAAGTTAGAAAATAAAGAGTTTATTGCAACGACACTATCTGATAATGGCTACGTCTCGGTTCTTGGTCTGTTGAAGGATATCAATAAACACACTGATTTCACCAAATGCTTTAAACATTTCAGTAACAAAAATAGCAAAATGAGACCGACGGAAGAAATTTTGTTGGCCGGCATCATCGGTAAAGGCTGCAATATTGGAATACATAAACTTGCAAACATATCAAAAGGTATCAAGGAGCACTTATTACACAACACCGTCAACTGGTGTTTCGACCTAAAAAACATCCAGGAAGCCAATCGCAGAGTTATTGACACCATTCATAGTCTGGACCTTGCTAATAATTATGTATACAAACCTTCTGTTATTCATTCAAGCAGTGATGGTAGAAAAGTGAATGTGTCAGTAGACTCGCTGCATGCTAATTATTCTTTTAAATACTTCGGTCGTGATAAAGGCGTGACCATGTACACCTTTATTGATGAAAGACAGTCACTGTTCTATTCAACAGTGTTTAGTTCATCAGACCGAGAAGCCGCTTATGTCATCGACGGCCTTATGCAAAATGATGTACAGGAAAACAGAATCCATAGCACTGATACCCACGGTTTTACCGAGCAAATATTTGCCGCAACGCATTTCATTGATGTCGATTTCGCGCCCAGATTTAAACAACTGGCCTCGCAGAAAACGTATAGCTTTTCAGCAAAACGAACGTATCAGAAAAAAGGCTACGCAATCTTGCCCAGTCGTACAATTAATCGAAAACTAATATTAAAACACTGGGATGATATTTTACGGTTTATGGCAACCATTAAAACGAACCA
>WGBH01000112.1 GCA_015494435.1 Thiotrichaceae bacterium
AATCCGACCTCTGCCGAACAACACTGAAATTTCCGCCGCCTGCTAAAAAATAAGTCAAATCATCAACTTAAATCCGTTTAGAGCTTCCCGACACAATCCGGCTCAGTTATAATGAAGCCGTTCATTACTCTAACTTTTTTTGATGAACCCAAAAGATTAACCTCGGAGCAATCTATCTGTTCCGGTCTTTACCTATATTCGGAGTACCTAAATGTCATTTATAAAAATATTAACAATAAGCCTTATCGTCTCGATCATCGCTTCAATCATCAGCATCCAGGCACACGCAGCCACCAGTATCAGTGAAAGTTTCACATTACTGATGACGCCTGCCTACGCAAAACTATGGGCAATTTCTTTTGCCAGCATCCTTATCGCATCCATCCTTACTGCAAAAACCAGCGGTTCATCAGCGGCACATTCCAGTGTCGAAATTTCTGGTGATCAGGAGCGCGGCACGGTCAAATGGTTTAACGCCGCCAAAGGTTTTGGTTTTATCACCCGTGAAAACGGTGAAGATGTATTCGTTCATTTCCGTTCCATCCAGGGCAAAGGCCACCGTTCACTCGGTGAAGGACAGGCGGTTATCTTCTCGGTAACAGAAGGTGAAAAAGGTTTACAGGCAGTTGATGTAAGCAGCGCTTAGTATTTAGATAGATGAAACCAGTTGCGCTTTGATGCAAACTGTTTTTTTGATTAGAGGCTCTCATTTATATGAGGGCCTTTTTTGTGCGGACTGATAGTATATTTTTATATCAATCATAAACAGGCATTAACATTGATTTTCTAACAGAGAGGTAACGACCAACATGCGACCTCCAGAAGATATTAAAAATCCCCCTGAAGATTTGCAGTTAAATTTTATTTATCAAACTAATGCTTCTTTCTTCTAGCAACACCAATCAAACCAACAATACCAGAACCAAACAACCATACAGCTGCGGGGACAGGTACGACTACAGGCGTCAGTAAAAATGATCGAATACCATTTGAAGTATTTCCCCATGCTGTAATTTGGCCTGACTCATTAATTCCTACTGCTTCTACTAAAGTGATGCCGCCAACATTACCTATTAAATCATTGAGATCAACCATGTCATTTCCATCAAACAAAAATGCGCGGGTACCAGATGGCTCAAGGGGATCTAAAATGACATCAGAGTTACCAACAATCCAGCCATTATCATTTACTCCCAATGCTTCACTATACCTGCCACCCAGCGTACCTAAATCTGTCATAGTACTATTTTGGTATGAAAATGCATGTCTATCACCCAATCCAGATTCAAATGTCGAGTCACCAACAACAACACCCAAATTATTCACGTCATAACCTTGACTTATAGTACCTGCTATTGTGCCTAAATCTGTCATAACACCATCTTTTGCGATGAAAGCACGAATTTCACCGCTAGAGATTCTAGAATTTCCTGTTACATAACCTGAATCACTTATTGCGTACGCAATACTATCTGTACCACCAAGTGTTCCAAGGTCATTCATCACGCCATTTTCATATATAAATGCATGTTTAAAACTCGTATTAAATAATTTTGAAAATCCCGCGATAGCTCCCGAATTATTTATCCCGTAAGCAGAACTCCAGGTGCCGCCTAATGTACCCAGACCATTCATTTGATTATCTTTATATTGAAATGCTTCATTGCCAGCATCCCACTGGTTATTACGTGAGTCACCGGCGATTACAGAGAAATCATTAATACCCCTTGAAAAACTGTTACTACCACCAAGTGTGCCTAATCGTATAACGCTATCGGTAGTAAATTGAACCGCCTGCCATGTTCTGCTGGTACGTTCAAATTCATATCCAACAACATCTCCATTATTATTTAAACCTGTTGAGTAATATGAGTTCGAAGTATTATTCACACCACCCAGCAGCTGTATATTGAATTCTAGTGATACAGCAGAATTACAAAATAATAGTGAACCATATAATAGTATCTGGGGTTTCAATTTTTTGAATTTACTTTTCATGTGAAGTCCTTTACTTAAAATTTTTTCGATATACTAAATTTACAACCATTCCTGAAAATATAATAAACCATATCAATATTGTTAATGCAATAACCATGCAAACATAGTACCCGGCTATTAAATACAGTCACTTACCAGATATCGCTACTTATGTTGCAACAAAATAGTGTAAGGATTGATATTCAGATTTCGAATTTTTTTACAGTTTGACAAAACTGTCCATCTACTCAGCTTTTTCTCAGCCAGATCATGCGATTTTTATTCTAACCACTTTCATAGTCTCCATTTCGATGCCGGCAATGGATTCTGTGACCTGATAGTAAGTCAGGTTCACTCTCCGGCCTTTGATGTTTTTATACATCTTTTTTCGTTTGTACTTAAACGGCACATCACAGCCTTCGATCATTAGCGTATTTATCACCCACTCTTTGGTATCACGTTGCACGTGCGAGACAACTTTCACCATTTCTGAATGCGTTAGTTTCTGGTGGGTGTTTAATAATTTATCAACTGCTTTATTCTTCATCGCCTGTTACAACATTACTCGATCACAAAATCTGCTAACTGCTCGGGGTGAATATATTCTTCGGACAAGGCAAACCTTTTTGCCGACACGCCTGCCTGATGAACCAAATCTTTGTCTTTGCTGATAAGCGGGTGCCATTGCGGCAACGTTCGGTTCTCATGCAAACACTTGTAGGCACATGTTTC
>WGBH01000113.1 GCA_015494435.1 Thiotrichaceae bacterium
CCTAATACGCTTAGCACTATTATCACTGCAAATAAAATTTTAATAAAACTATAAGGGCGTTCACCATGGATTTTTCCACTGCGCCCATTGATCACATAACGATAGTTTTTTTGATGATATTTAAAGGTAGCAGACCAAATAGGCAGTAAGAGGTGTTTAAAAGTAGTATTATAATATTTTGTACTCACCTGTGATACACGTTGTTGATCCCCCCCGATATCTTCTCGTATTGCCTTATCTATATAACGATCCATAATGTTTTTAGCTTGCATATATCCTTGATCAACGGTTACTTGATACAGTTCACTGTGAAAACCACTCAGATAGGCTTCGGAGTATGGCACAAGATTATCTAAATCCCATGGCTCTAAATGGTCGATAATATTGCGCGGTAAGGTTTTACTGGCACCAATTAAAATATCATCAAAAAACTGTGAAACATGCCCTGAAACAGGTTTCCAATGTACCCTAGGAATAGAACGTACTTGACGTACTCTACGTCCATCAATCACGGTATAATAGATCTGACGTTCATAATAAATAGTTCCACGTTGCCCTCTATAATAGCTTTTAGTGTCACTATCATAGGTCCAATAAGGCAGGTAAACACCTGTTAGTTTTTCATTGCGTCGGGATATTTTTTTTAATTTGGAAGGGGCAAACCAGAGACTTCCCACCCATTGATCAAAGGCATCAACCGCTTGTGCGTCCGTAATTCTAAAAGGTAATAAAGATTTTGGCTGGATAAAACGTACATGCTCAGTACTGGTGACAACAGGCGTCCCACAAAAGGGACAATCTGCTGAGAATTCATTTTCCAGTGTAAATTCTGCTGCACAAGAAGGACATTGAATAATACTAATGGTAGCATTATTACTGCCATGTTTGAGACGTTCTAACTCATGTAATGCGGTTTTGAAATCGTATTCTTTGATTTCTTGAAAACTAACAGGAATAGCATTTACGAAACCACAATAATCACAAACAAGCTGTTGTTTATCAGGAGAATAAATAAGATCTGCACCGCATTGCTCACAAGGAAAGTGTGTTTGTGAGATATCCCTGCTGGTTGAGGAATGCGTATGAGAACGATTATGTGAGTGCGTATTTTTTATTGTTGTCACTACTTGAAATCTCTCGTTATTGTTTAATTTTCATTTCCTTGGAGTAGCCTAAAGACTTCCTATCGAGAATGAGAAAAGAATAAGGGTAACTATTCTTTTCATCGGCTAGATGATCAATCCGTTTTGTTTGATTCCATTGATACTTATTGTAGTCAGGAAAGAAAGTATCGCCTTCTAGTTGGGCATCAATCAAAGTCAGATAGAGACGATCCGCTTGAGGCAAAAAATAATGATACAGATGAGAGCCACCTGTGATAAAAATTTCTTTACTGTGAGGTGACTTTTGATTAGCGACCCTAATGGCCTGCTCAGGTGAAGTAACCACTTCACAACTTGCTATTTTTAATTTAGGATCTTGTGTCAAGATGATATTTAAACGCTGAGGCAAAGGTCGTCCAATTGATTCATAGGTTTTGCGTCCCATCACGATAGGAGAACCTAGTGTAGTTTTCTTGAAAAAAGCCAAATCAGCAGGTAAATACCACGGCATCTTTTGACCTTTACCAATCACCCGCTGATGTGCCATGGCAGCAATCATAGAAATTTTCATTGTTGTAATACTATTTTACAACGCGTAAGGTTGGTTTTTTACGTGGTGGTGGTTTATTTCCTCCTGGACCAGAACCCCCATGATCATCATTATTTGGAGGTGGTCCACCATTTTGTTCATCATTAAACATCATGCCTTGCCCATTTTCCATCGCATAAATGGCGAGAACGGTATGCATTGGAGCATAGATATTATACGGTTTACCACTAAAGCGAGCGCTAAACATAACGCACTCATTGTCGAGAACTAAGCTTTGTACTGCGGATGGATTGATATTTAAAATAATTTGCCCATCTTCAACGTATTGTTGAGGCACCGAAACATTCTCATCCATTGCATTAATAACAATATAAGGTGTCATATTGTTATCCATAATCCATTCATAAATAGCTTTAACCAAATAGGGACGGTTTGAGGTCATCATGGTCTTATTGCTTTCTCTGCATCTGATAGGGCATTTTGAAACATATCTCTTGAGAAAATACGATCCATATAATCCATCACAGGCTTGGCTTCAGATGCGGGTAAATCAATACCATAACGAGGTAAACGCCATAAAATTGGTACAATGGTACAATCAACTAAAGTGAAATCATTACTCAGGAAAAATGGCTTGATCTCGAATACTTCAGAAGCGGAAATAACACTATTACGCAATTCTATACGTGCACTGTTCATGCGTTTTTCGTCACCACTTTCTAGTTCTTCTGCTAAGGTGTACCAATCTCTTTCAACGCGAAATAAGGCTAAACGAGAGTGAGCGCGATTGACAGGATCAACAGGCATGAGAGGAGGATGTGGGAAACGTTCATCAAGATATTCCATAATAACACGTGCATCATAAAGCACTAAATCACGATCAATCAAGGTTGGTGCGGTATTATAAGGATTTAATTGAGCAAGGTCATCTGGCATATCCACTGGGTCTATTTCTATAATATCAACTGAAATATCTTTTTCTGCCAGTACAACACGTACTCGATGACAATTAATACAATCTGGCAAAGTAAATAGCGTCATAACAGAACGACGATTGGCAACTGAACTCATTTAAAATCTCCCAAAACTAAAAAAGCCATCTACCTAAAAGATAAATGGCTTTCGGATACTACACTAGTACATTCACCAGTGCAAAGTGTCTATATCAGTACATTCTTAATGAACATCTTTCCAGTACTCTTTTTTCAACATATAGGCAAATACAAAGAATATGAATAAGAATAGTAAAGTAAAGATACCGTACATAGTGCGATGTAACTGAGCAGGTTCGCTAATATAAGTCAAGTAATTTGTTAAATCATGAACAGTGCGATCAAACTCAGGTGCTGATTGTTTACCAGGTTTCACCAATTCTAAATGATCAATGACTTTAGAGATTTCATGTGATTCAACAATAGAGTAAGCACTTTTTGCAACAACTTTGTATTTACCACCATCAACTGGATTAGCTTTCACATAATTATCTGCTTTTGCTTTTGTAGCAAAAGAGGCAATGTTTTCTTTGTTTAGCACTACTTTATAGCTTGTCTTTGAGGCAACAAAATCTAGCGCTTCCTTTTTTGTTTTATAGTGTCCAACAATATTTTTACCCATAAGACCCAATTTTACCACATCAAAAGTAAGCTCTTCTTCTAGCGCCTTTTCGGCAGCATCTTTTGAGGCAAATGATTTCTCAGCGTGTCCATGATGCATTATATCATAGCGATAAACAGGAGCTTGATCACCTTGTAAACCAGCTAGTATATTAGGCATACCAACACTTTTAAAAACTAAATTATTGACCCCAAAAGGACGAGAATCATCTAAATGAAAACTTTTCAGATAATTATAAATCCAATCTGGACCACGCGAACGACCCTCTAAGGACAAATCAGGTGGTGCAGTACCAAACCATTTTGCAGCATCTTTAGCAGGAATGGCATTTTCCATTAATGCCCCCGTTTTAGTGGGTTTATCGTCTTCATCACGGGTAAAAATAATTGCCTTAATTTGATCATCACTAGCACCTGTATCAGCAGCGACACGATTATAACGGCTGAATTTTAAGGAATGACAACCTTGACAATAGTTAGCAAAGTATTTTGCACCACGTAAAAGACTGGTCTTGTCGTGAACATTAACATTAGCAGGTTCTAAATGAACACCGCCACTATTCGCATTTACAACAGGAACAGCTATAAACATTGCCATAACTCCTGCTAAAAGCATTTTCATCATAGATAGTTTCATTATATGATCCTTCATCCTGTTACCCTCATCGGAACCTTCTTCTCTGCATTACAGCGTGATACGAATAGGGGTAATAATAAAGTAGATGTTAAATAAGTCACTGGTATAGTTAACATTAACCAGAAATAACGACGCATTTCCCCTGTGAAACTTTCGTCCCAACGTAACCAATCTGTAAATAGAACCAATCCAATTAAAACAATAAACCAAACCAGATACATGGCTCTTTGATGTGGGCGACTATGTGCGATTGTCACTAAGAAAAATAGGAAGTAGATTTGTGTTGCACGCGTCCCTAATTCACGGAAAAAGTCCGTCACGGGCATAACGCCTAAATAACCTAAGACCAAGAAGAAAATAGCAAACCAGATGATATTAAGCCTGTGCGCCGTATTTCTATAACGAATCGATTTAATTGGGTTTTTATCCAACCAAGGAAGGATAAATAAGACCGCAATCGCACTAAACATGGCTAAAGTTCCATACCAAGGATCAGGAACGGCACGCAGTACGGTATAGAATGGGGTGAAATACCAAACTGGAGCAATATGCTCAGGTGTTTTCAATGGGTTAGCAGGCTCAAAGTTAGCATGTTCAAGGAAGTAACCACCGCCTTCTGGTATAAAGAATAAGATAGCAAAGAACACCATCAAAAATACGATTACACCTGTAATATCTTTTACACTGTAGTAAGGGTGAAACGGAATACCATCTAAAGGAATGCCATTTTTATCTTTATTCTTTTTGATTTCAACACCATCTGGATTATTAGAGCCAACAACGTGCAATGCAACGATATGTACAAAAACCAAACCAACCAAAATCAATGGTACGGCAATGACATGAAATGCAAAGAAACGGTTTAGCGTAGGATCAGAGATAACAAAGTCACCCCGAATGGTGGTAGAAAGGACATCGCCAATATAAGGAACGGTATTAAATAGGTTGATAATAACTTGAGCGCCCCAAAAAGACATCTGACCCCAAGGAAGTAAGTATCCCATAAAGGCCTCAGCCATCAAGGCAAGATAAATTGCCATACCAATTAACCATACCAATTCACGCGGCCCTTTAAAGGAACCATAAAGCAATCCTCGGAACATATGCAGGTAAACTACCACAAAGAATAATGATGCCCCCGTGGAATGCATATAGCGTATAAACCAGCCGCCTGGTACATCTCGCATAATATATTCAACGGAAGTAAATGCCAGCATGGTATCAGGCTTATAATGCATGGTCAGAAAGATACCCGTTACGATTTGTAACACCAGTACCAACATGGCTAACGAGCCAAAAAAATACCAAGCATTAAAGTTTTTTGGTGCGTAATATTGCGCCAAATGCTCATTCCATACCTTTGTTAAAGGGAAACGATCATCAATCCAATTGATTAAGCTCATTATGCAACTCCCTTACTTTCACCGACTAAAATAGTGGTGTTGTTTTTGTAGTAATAAGGTGGTACTACCAAATTTGTTCCAGCAGGAGAACCCTTCATGACACGCCCTGACATATCATAGCGTGAACCATGACAAGGGCAATACCAACCACCTGGCCAGTCAGCACCTAAGTCAGCAGGGGCTAGTTCGGGACGATAAGTTGGAGAACAGCCTAAGTGAGTACAAATACCAATCAGCACTAAATATTGCTCTTTAATGGAGCGATGGATGTTTTGTGCATAAGCGGGTTGCTGTGACTCAACCGCTGAATCAGGATCTTTCAATTTAGGATCAACACTTGGAAGTTTCGCAATCATCTCTGGCGTTCGATTGACAATCCAAACGGGTTTGCCCCGCCAAATAATACGAAGTAGTTGACCTGCCTCAATTTTAGAAATATTGACTTCTACAGGTGCACCTGCAGCTAAGGCTCGCGCACTTGGTGTCAATGACATAACGAACGGAGTTGCCATAGCTGCTGTGCCTATCGCACCAACCACCGAGGTTGCTGCAACTAGAAAGCGCCGACGACCCTTATCTACTTTTGAACTTGCCATTAAGACTCACTCCCGAAAATTAACAAAAATGGTGAAACGATGGCATTAACTCATAATTTTTTAACTGAGTTAACATCATAATCAAAACAACTATAGAAAAAACAATTACTTTTTATTGTTATTAACAACTGTATTTTCGGTGTAGTATTTAAAAACCTATATTGATGTAGCGATAGAATTTAGTGCTGTTTTTTAAGCATATAAGCAGACACTTAAATGGTGAGTATATTCGCTGATGTTGTTAATAAGGTCAAGATTTAATCCCAATTCACCCATAAAAAGTAGATAAATAAATCTTGTCTATCCCAAAGAGAATAGGCACAAAGAAAGGGGAG
>WGBH01000114.1 GCA_015494435.1 Thiotrichaceae bacterium
TCCCTTACACGATACGAAAAAGACGACAAGCACTCTTGAATATTAATAAAAATGAAATCCAAAAGGCGGGGAAATTTAATGTAAATTAGGGAGGGGGTTCGACAGCCTAGGCGCATAGTCACTCTACGCAACGAATGAGATCATCGAAGCTGGGACAAAAAGACAAGTTAGAATCGGGAAGTTATTTCGTGCACGTTCCTAACGATGATAACTACCCACAACGCTAGTTTTCTTTAATTTTAAAAAAACTGTTCATGATGCCTTGAAGAATCTAGTACAGCGAATGCTCATTTAGAATATACTGTGATGCATTGTCTGCGTTTTTAAACGTAGAAGTTGCACTCTCTTAAGATATGCCAAGTTGCCTGAAGCTTTGCTAAGCTAGAGTTAGAAGCATACAGATTGATAATTAAGAGAGGGCGCTATTTTTTATAATTTATAGGGATTACAAAGTGAAATTATTAGCATATATTTTAAATAAGGATAGGAAAATTCTAGTAGGGTCAAGCCTATTTATAGCCACTATTATTTCCAATATGGTTTTTGCAGATAATAAGGGATTTCCACCAGCGGCTCCTGAGCAAAAAAATAAGAGCGTAAACAAAACGGTGTCAACGCCTGCTGCGCAAGTGATATTACCGATGCAAAATGGATTCTATCCACAAATGCAAAGATATAATCAGCCCCAACAAATGCCAAACTATCAACCTTCACCTTATGCGTATTACTATCCACAACAACAAGCAGTTTATACGCCAATGCAGTGGAATTATTATCCGCAACAAAGATTTAGACCGCCTTATTCTTTTTATCAACCCTATGCTCAGAATCAAAGCATTCCTTATCCTCTAGCAGCCTATCCAACGGGTAAGCAAAGACCAACTCCTTATCCACAAGCATCCGCTAATAATGTTCCAAATATGGCAGGAAATAATAGCAATAGAACGTTGTATCCAATGCGTAAGAAAATAAAAAAGAAGAAACATTCTTGGGGTGAGGAAAGGCATATTTGGCCCGATTTTTATACTGGTTTCACGAGAGATGCTTGGGATAAAATGATTAATGCTCCTTTTGATGTAGGTCGTATGCCAGGAGGCTGGAGAGCACCGTCTCTTAGTACGCCAGACCCTGCAACAGTGAGTGATGCCGTTGCTAATCAGATGCCTCCGATAGCAGAAGAAATGGGGAAGATGACTCACCTTACAAATTAAGAAACTTCTTAAATAAGCTATAGTTTTTCAGATAAATAATTTCCTGATAAAAAGGCGTGAAAGCTTCAGCTTTTTAGTTATGCAAGATGAAATTTAATAAATGAATCTCTATATCAAAAAAAAGCACTCCTTAAAAGGAGTGCTTTTTTTGAGGTTTTTTTAATTCTCCTTTCTTATTTTCCGTGCTCTACCATATAAGCTACTGCTGCTTTTACTTCATCATCTGATAATGTGCCGTTTCCACCTTTAGGGGGCATTGCACCTTTCCCTTTTAAAGCTGAATTAAATAGTGCATCCATACCTTTTGCAATACGGGGTGCCCAGAGATTTTTATTGCCGAAGACGGGAGCGCCCGCAACCCCTGTTTTATGACAGGCAAAGCAGGTTCCATTATAAACGGCCTCACCATTAGCACTTGAAGCTGACTTCGTTGCTTTTTTTGTTTCTGTAGCAGGCGCTTCTGTTTTAGTTGCAGCTGGTGTCGCTTCTTTCGCAGTAGGGGCTTCTGTTTTGGTCGTTGCTGGCTCAGTTTCTTTCGTAGCAGGGGCTTTTGGAGCGTCTGGTACTGCTGGAGTAGTGGGTGTAGCTGGAGTTTCTGGTTTTTTAGGTTTAACCACAGGTTCAGGTTTTGTTGGAGTAGCTGTCGTTGCTTCTTCTTTTACAGTCTCATCTTTTGCAGTTGTTTTTGTAGCAGGTGCTTCGTCCTTTGCTGTTGCTTTCGTAGCAGGTGTCTTCTCCTTTGCCCTTGCTTCGTCCTTTGCTGACTCTTCTTTTTTAGCTGCAGTATCACCGCCTGTCAAATCAAAACCTGCTTTTTTAGTCATATAAATAATGGCTGCTTTAACCTCTGCTTCTGAAAGTGCAGCGTTTCCGCCTTTTGCAGGCATTGCACCTTTACCATGTAATGCTGAGTTTAATAATGCCGCTAATCCAGTTGCAACACGAGGTTTCCACTGCTCTTTATTACCAAAGACAGGGGAACCTGCAGCACCTGTCGCATGACAGGCAAAACAAGTGCCTTTATAAACTGCCTCACCATCAGCAGTACCTGTTGCAGCAGAGGCTACCGCGCTACCCCCTTTGGGTACATCAGCTGTTGTTGTTACATTGCCTATAGGCTTTAAACTTTCAGTTATTACTGCCTCTTGACGACTATGATCTTCAGCTCCCTTTGTGGAATTATTTGATATGGTGTTCAATAAGTTTGAAACCAAGACAAAAACAACTGTTCCTAAAATAGCAAGACCTATTAGGAAAGCAATAGGTACGAATGGATCCTTTTTTTGTTTATGGGCCATAAATTATCTCCTAATTATCCCCGTATAAAATATAAAATAGTATGATGCTTGAATAGCACAAGTATTCACATAAAAGTTAATATAAGTCACTAAGCCATTAGAGATATTTTAATGCATCCATGAATAGAGATGAATCTTATCAATTCAAGGGAAATGAATTGATAATCAATAGGTTAGTAATTTTATGGTTTATATTTTGTAAAATGCCATTAAAAATAACATATTTCTCTTTTTATGTACTGATATGGGTCAATAATTTCCTCATTGAAGTGTTTGAAAATAAAAAAGCCTAAAAGATCAAATGACACTACCAAGATAAGCCGTTACAATCCCTCGCCTTAAAGAAATCATTCAAAAGCACCCGTAGCTCAGCTGGATAGAGTGTCGGCCTCCGAAGCCGAAGGTCATGCGTTCGAATCGCATCGGGTGCGCCATATTGAAATATCAGGGATCAACTATTCTCTTGGTATTTGCTAAGGTGTTTGCATGACTTGTGATGGTTTTTGCCGACACAAAAAATGATCTTATTTGATTGCATCGTTATTACACCTTAAATTCTGGTGGGTGCGTTATCGCTTATCTATCTTCGTATATTCACTTTCCGCTCTCAAAAATCATATACTATCGCATACAGACAGATTAGGTTGATTCGCTCTCCGTTAATATCTATGACTAGCGCGTAACTGGAGTCCTGAAGGGGCGGTCACTCGACTATATACACA
>WGBH01000115.1 GCA_015494435.1 Thiotrichaceae bacterium
CTTTATTTCAGGCTAGCAATTTATTAACCTTAGGCTGTATAAACCATACACCTAAGTACCCAAGCAAAATTAATTTAACAAAATTTAGTTTCTTGTTTTTTGATATTCAAGGCATTGCGACGGGAGCATAGTGGGCTATGTGACCAAAGCAATAACGAAGAAGATCAGAAAACAGGGGCTAAATTGTTAGATTAATTTTGCGCGGGTACTTAATTATTGGTCTTGTCATAACTCAATAATATATAACCCAAGTTTCGGAGTTAAATCTGTCTAATTTTGTCTATCATCAGGCTTATAACCCCCATATGCGCCAGTTTAAGAACCCAACTTCATGATTTAACTTTAGAAATCAGAATATTCAAGGTATAATAATATGTTACTAATTAGTTTTAAAGTTAAACATGAAGAAGAAAAACTCTACAACTATTCTATTCGATCAGTTTATTCAAGAACTGCCATCAAACTTTTATGAAATGGCTTATGAATTTAAAGCCTTTTCCCGAGCGAGAAGTATACGTTCACCCTTGCAACTTTTGGAAGTTGTCATGCTGTATTGTGGAATGGACTTTTCTTTACGTAGCTGTGCAGGACAGATAGCCCAGATGCAAGGATATATCAGTGATACATCAGTCAATGATCGCCTAGAGGCCTGTGTTCCCTGGGTTAAGGCAATGCTAGCGGATGTCTTTGGATTTGAATCAATCGTGAATAGTGGCTTATTGCGTCTTATCGTTATTGATGGCTCAACTGTACAAGAACCCGGTGCAAAACAAACGACTTACCGCTTACACATAGCCATTGATTTAGTTACTCTAACCTTTCATCAAGTTGAAGTGACAACAGACAAAGAAGGTGAACACCTTGATCATTACAAGCTGGGTGAAGGAGATGTTGTCTTGTTGGACAGAGGTTATAATCAACCTAAAACACTGGTTCCTTTTATAGACCGAGGAGGTGATGTTATTTTAAGATACAATCCTCACAGCATGAACCTTTTCACTCGTGATGAGGAAATGGAAAAAATAAACTGGCAGGAAAAACTTGATCAATTAGGTGAGAAACCTGCCGCCATACCTGTTTATCTTTGCTATGATGGGAAACGTATAGAGGGGTATGTACATGCTATTCCTCTTCCAGAAAAGAAAGCAAAAGAAGCCCGTCGAAAAGCGAAACAACGAGCGAAAAAAAAAGGCAGAACCGCTAGTAAAAGAGTACTTTATATTAGTGGGTGGGTTTTAGTTTTCACTTCACTCCCTTTGGAAATTATTGATACAGAAACAGCATCAGATATATATCAAGTAAGATGGCAGATAGAACTTGTCATCAAGCGTATGAAAAGTCTATTGAATATTGACAAATTAAGAGCTTTTAAGGGAGGTAAACTTGCAGAGCTTTATCTTCATGGCAAGTTACTTTATACCGTTGTTGTTGAAAAGAGAGCAAATCATCAATTTTCTACGGCACGAACAGGTATGGTAAAAAAGCGTGTTATTACACCGTGGCGTATTTGGCATTTGATAACAGAAAGCCTTCGCTCGGCTATTGTTAGTTGTTTCCCATATAGGGAAAAATATAAAAGGGATGCTGAAAAAAGCATGACCGAACGTCCCAGAAAGCGGAAGTTACAAACGCTTCCTGAGACAATATTTGAATTAATCTACTCTTGTCAGAAACGTGATCTTAGTGTTTATTAATCAGAAGCTTACAGCACTAAACTGGCGCATATGATATACCACCCCCCGCCATATTTACATTTTTTAAGCCCTTAATTATTGAGAGTTCACTTCACTCCTGCAATTTGATTTTAAAGAACTCAAAAGTCACATAATCTTTTAAAAGCAAATCACCCAGCAGTGATTTAAGTTGTTTACTGTTTGATTAGACTACTTCTAAAACAACGGCATAATGCTTAAATTGAAAACTGTCTCCATTGGCTTTGATTGCTAAACCTTGATTAAGTAGCCAGGAGAAAGAACAGTATTTGAATTACAAACCTGCTATTTTGGGCAAAGAGTCAGCTCGCCCATTATTCGAGAAGAAAACTATTGCCCGATAATCAGTTTAGC
>WGBH01000116.1 GCA_015494435.1 Thiotrichaceae bacterium
GTATAAAGCAAGTGGATCACGCTCTCCTGCGGCAATTCGGCTCATAATATGAGAAGCTACCCTTCCTCCTTGATTAAAGGTATTGGTAAGTTCTGCGGGAAAAGGAAAAAGCCCCGGGCCATAGCTAACCCCTAACGAAAGATTTTGTCGCTGTACATTTCCAGATGCACTAAAATTATACCCTCTATAAACAACACCTAGATTAATATTTCCATTGGAAGGATTAACACCAATCGCACTAGAAAATCGATTCGTCGATAAAAAAGCCTCGATATTACCCCCATAATTATAAGCTAAACCTGTACGAAAACTATTTCGTTGATAAGCAATATTTACTTGGCTGGTATTAGCATCCAGCCCAAGAATCCAAAGATGTAATTGTAATTTTGGAGGAAGTAGTGAGAGGTCAATATCAAATTTATCAGGCATTTTGAATCTCCTTTTAGAGGATTTAGAGGGTAGCTATATCATATTTTTTATTTATCAATTACTAGCGTTTCACCTTTTTTAATCGTGACCTCAAAGGGTTCAAAAACAGGCTCTTTGGGTTTGATTGTATAGACACCAGGTTGTAAAGCCTGAGTTGCTTTGCCTAAATGCTGATTAACTTTAGTATCACCCCGGTAAATCGTCCAATAATCATCGGTAGCCCAATTAAATGTTAAGATACCAACATTATTAATAATTGTTTTTTCACCTTTTTTAATTGTGACCTCAAAGGGTTCAAAAACAGGCTCTTTGGGTTTGATTGTATAGACACCAGATTGTAGTGTTTGTGTAGCTTTTCCTAGATAGCGCTTAATTTTAGTATCACCACGGTAAATCGTCCAATAATCATCGGTAGCCCAATTAAAGACCAATGTTCCACTACCTTTTGTTTCTATTTTTTTTACCTCTATTGTTTTTTTAGCTTGTACAACTTTATCTAACTTACATTTTTTCAAAGCCTTCTCACGTTCCTGATATTTTTCAGTAGGCAACTTCGATCCAATTTCCTGCAACATACACCAATCAAAATGCGTAGCATATTCTGTAGTCCAAAACTTACCCTTAAAACTACATTCTTCTTCAATATCTATATGCTCTTGTTTCACAGCATTTTCAGCATAGGTTTTACACAGTGCTGGTCTAGGGTCAACCACTGCTTTTTTTACTTTTACCAATGCTTTTTTAAGGCTAACTGCATCTTCTGCTTGATAAAACTCTCCCCCTGTATTTTTAGCAATACATTTAAGCTGTTTTAATGCTTTTTTATTTTTTTTAATATCAAAGCCAATCACATGCGTGGTAAAATTAATGCCTTTTTCTTCGAGTTCTTTTGCTATAGCACATGGGTCAGCATGACAAGTTTCTTCACCATCACTGATTAAAATCACCGTGGCAGGGTCTTCGGTATAACGTAATGTTTTGGCCGCCTGTCTTAATGACTGGCTAATCGGTGTTTTACCTTTTGGGACAATTTTATTAATAATTTTCAGCATTTTATCGCTATCAACAGCACCAATAGCTTGTAGCATTTCTATATCATTACAGTCACCTTTCTTACGATGCCCATACGCCATTAAACCCAGTTCTATATCTTCATTCCAGTCTTTAACTAGCGTTCCCATAACCTCGCGGGCAATTTCTATTTTAGCTTTACCTTTAATTTGCCCCCACATACTACCCGAGGCATCAAAGACAATCACTGCACTGTCTTTAGCTTGAGCAATAGGTAGACTAATACTTAGAAAAATCAAAAATAATAGAATTAATCGGGGGGTTATATACTTCATTTGGATCTCCTCATAACGGTTATTAGCATTTATCGATATGGCAATTCGCATTTTATCGGTTTTTATTATTTCCCTTGCTTATAATATCCACAAAGCCTTCTTAGCTCATAGTTTTCATCAGCTCTTAATAGGTTATAGCTTAAATAATTTCATAAATCTGTGAAATAGTTCTCAAAACAAAACCCTTGGTATTGTCATTACAAGGTAATGGCTTCTATCTGCTTTCAACAGACTTTTCCGTCCAATCTATTCGGGAGCAGAAGCTGTAATAAATGGCACATGGATTGCTTCTGCAATTTTTGATATTTCTTGTAATAAAAAAACATCAGAGGGGGTATCACTAAAATAGTAATTAGCAACCAGACATCCAAAGGGTTCTTCCAAGTAACCACCGTATATATCATCGTGAAGTTTTTTAAAGATCAAACTATGATCCCAAGATATTCCTTTATAGCGTATTAAGTGCTTATAAAGCTCCTTTTTTGATATATTTAACACCTTAATATTTAGTGTTTTATTTGCTTTACTCTGAATAACAAGGTAATGTAGTCCTCGCCAACTACATTCTAAATGTTTAAACTCTTCATGATGAATAATTTTATTGACTTGTTCATGTATAAGTAGACTAAGTCTTTCTATTTGTTTTTTTACAGCATCTTTTACAGAACAAGTTGAAGTATGCTTAATTTCAGTTAATATCTCTTCAATGATAATTTTCATATTCAAATTTTACCTTTATAAGATGCCTATCTATTCTTAATAAATCACCCTCTTGTAATTTCCTCTTATTGCTAATGCCTAATGGAATATTAGAATCATTAATAAATAAACCATTGCTACTAGTATCAATTAACATGTATTGATCACCAAGATAAAAAATTAATGCATGATTTCGTGAAATATACTCTCCTTCTAGAACCCATGTGTTTTCTTTGTCTCGTCCAATACTAATACTATCACCTATCTTTTCACCTACAAAACGAAGATCAAATTTATTTTGAGTCGATAGAATTAATATTTTTCTATTATTTTCAATATTTTTCACAGGATTTATGGCAATATTTTCCACTTTTTTTTCAAGCCATATATCCCTATTTTTAAAAGAACCTTTCAAGTTCATTGCAACTATTTTTTTACTAGAATCAATAATATTATTATGAAAATCATTTAAAGCAGATGAAAAAGAGTTTGCTTCTGATGATAAAAACCATGGATAGCCTCTAAAATAGTATTGATTAGATAACCCCTTAGATTCTTTATAAATAATTTCTACATTTCTAGCGGGAGTCGGTGTTTTTTGCTTTAATAAATCTCTTTGATATTTAAACTCTGCTCTAGCATTTGGACGTTGACAATAAAGAGTATGATCAAAGTCAGCTTTAGATAAATCATTATAATCTTCATTTCCATGCACATGAATTGTTGGAAAAAATAGTTTATAAGGCTCTGAGGTAGGAAACTCAAATGCCATTGGTGGAATATCAGACTTTTTTCTATAATCCTTCGATGTTTTTAACTGAAAAACAACAAAACCATACTGATTATAATTTGGCAGTTTATCCCAAATCTTTGTTTCTAGTCGAAAGCATTTATTAAGGCGATTAAAGTCATCCTTACTAGGAATATAAGATGCCTCATAATCCCCAATTTCATGCACCTTTAATACACTGCTAATATCTGTGTTTGAACCAAAAGCATCACCAAATGGATCAGAATATCTCAGTGATGGCTCAGGAATATATTCTGAATGGCAAATATTTTCGAGTTCATCAAAAAAATTACGAGGTTCATTTGAAATAATAACAGGTTGATCTTCTTGATGATCAATATTATTAGGTTTATCTTTCGCAGAATCCATATCAATAAAGCGAATGGCATCTTCACCACTTTCAGGCTTAATGGGAATGGGTAAAATCATTGCGGCAGAGCTATCAGTCGCAATCGACATACCATAAATTATTAATTGATAACCAGGTTCTGTATGCCGTGCAAATATTTTAGTTGCAGAAATATCAATTTGCCCCTCTTTGTCTTCCAGCGTGATAATACACATTGTTTTTCCGACAAGAAAAAC
>WGBH01000117.1 GCA_015494435.1 Thiotrichaceae bacterium
ATAAATAATTGAATTTTAACAAATTAACATGTCAATAGAAATCTAGAGTTAAAAACTGGAGCATCGAGTATAAGGAACTTCCAAGTAATAAATTTACCCATCCTACTTGCCCTTTTACTCCTGATTGAATCCTCTCAATCGTTGCGTAGAATAACTATGCGTCTCTTGAGATAATCCAATCAGAAGCAAAAAATCTGTGCAATATGGGTAGATTTATTACTTGGAAGTTTCTAAGATACTTTTTCTATAGATTTTCTCGTTACCAAATTCTATTTCTACACAACGCAAGCAAGCAAATTAATAATTTTGAGTTCGAGAAATAGAATTTCTGATAGTGTATTCCCAAATGGGAGAGGCTGTAAAATTTGGGAATAAGTGAAAGCTAGATGCTATAAGGATTCAATATATTGATGTGCTTTTGCAAGGTCAATTGTACCTTCGTAGATGGAACGACCTAAAATAGTACCGGTAATGCCTGTTGTTTCGACTTTGCATAATTCGATAATATCTTCCATATTAGTGACACCGCCTGAGGCAATTACGGGAATGGAAATGCTTTGAGCTAATTCAACCGTGGCTTCAATATTTACCCCTGTCATCATGCCATCGCGTGCTATATCGGTATAAACGATAGCGACAACGCCTGCTTGTTCAAATTTTTGGGCTAAATCAATGGCAGAAACAGTGGAGACTTCAGCCCAGCCATCGGTGGCAACCATGCCATTTTTCGCATCAATACCGACAATAATATGATTGGGAAATTGTTTGCATAAATCAATCACAAATTCAGGATCTTCAACCGCTTTGGTGCCGATAATACAATAGGTGACGCCTGCCTCTAAATAAGCTTGCACGGTTGCGGCATCACGAATGCCGCCACCAATTTGTATCGGTAGATTAGGAAATTTGTTAGCAATCGCTTGTACGCTATCGCTATTGACAGGTTTACCGTCAAATGCACCGTTTAAATCCACCAAATGCAAACGCTTTGCGCCTGCTTCAACCCAGCGTGTTGCGGTATCAACAGGGCTATCAGAAAATACAGTGCTATCTTCCATGCGTCCTTGGCGTAAACGCACACATTGTCCATTTTTTAAATCAATTGCGGGGAGTAATAACATTTAGATGCTTCCATTCCATTGGGTGAAATTTTTAAGTAATTGCAAGCCATTATCGGCACTTTTTTCAGGATGTGCTTGAATTGCAAAGACATTATTTTTGGCAATTGCGGAGGCGTAGTTGACCCCATAATCGGTCATGCCCGCTTCGAGAGAGTGATCTTCAGGTGCAACAAAATAGCTATGCACAAAATAGAAACGTGAGCCATCAGCAATGCCTTTCCATAAGGGATGCTCTGGTTGTGTATGCGAAATACGATTCCAACCCATTTGAGGTATTTTTAAACGCTCGCCAACAGTATCTTTAGGGGGGATTCTTCCTGCAAAAGAATGGGTATGACCTTTATAGAGACCGATACAATCAATACCGTCATGTTCTTCACTGTGCTCTAGTAAGACTTGCATTCCCATGCAGATACCCAAAAAAGGTTTACTAGTAGCGGCTTCTCGAACAACATCCACTAAATCTGATTTTCTCAATTCTTTCATGCAGTCACGCGCGGCACCTTGACCCGGGAAAACAACACGATCAGCAGCAAGAATTTCATCCGCAGAGGAGCTAAGAATAACCTTGGTGCCCTCAGGAGCGACATGCTCCAACGCTTTAGTAACCGAATGTAAGTTACCCATATTGTAATTAATAATAGCAATGGTAGACATAATATTTAACTATTTAAAGTCCCTTTAGTAGAAGGAATGGCACTGCCCATGCGCTGATCCATAGAAACGGCCATGCGTAATGCGCGTCCAAATGCTTTAAAAATAGTTTCAGCAATATGATGCGCATTGCGCCCTCGGATATTATCTAAATGCAATGTGACTTGAGCGCTATTGACAAAACCTTGAAAAAATTCATGAAATAAATCGGTATCAAAATCGCCGATATGACTGCGTTTATAATCCACCTCATGCACTAATCCCGCACGACCTGAAAAATCAATCACCACCCGCGACAAGGCTTCATCTAAGGGTACATAGGCATGTCCATAACGTGTAATGCCTTTTTTATCACCAATGGCACGATGAAAGGCTTTACCAAGGACAATACCAATATCTTCAACCGTATGGTGTGCATCAATGTCTAAAT
The DNA here is from genome assembly GCA_015494435.1 of Thiotrichaceae bacterium. Taxonomy (GTDB): domain Bacteria; phylum Pseudomonadota; class Gammaproteobacteria; order Thiotrichales; family Thiotrichaceae; genus JAGLBW01. The sequence goes on from WGBH01000117.1 coordinate 2,206, forward strand.
CACCCGTGGCTTCAAGCTCAATATCGATCAAACCATGACGAGCAATTTGTTCCAGCATATGGTTTAGAAAAGGAATATCCGTTTTAAAACGGCAATTTCCTACACCATCAAGATTAATGGTGATATTGATTTGGGTTTCAAGGGTATCGCGTTGTGCTGTTGCTGTGCGTTCATTCATAAGACTTTATTAGCATTGAGGGAAGAGAAGGGAATCATAACATTAAGGAGATTGACAAAAAACAATGTTTTGTAGCCTTAGGAACGTGGCTAGTCTAAATACGATGCCAGACGGTTAATAGACTGCCTTTTGTTTTTGGTTGAAAAGTTAGTTTATTTCCCGAACAAAGGTATTTACCATTTGCAACGCCAGAAGCGGCTTGTTGGTCGCTGATAGGAATAGAGGGAATCGGCATTTTCATTCCGCCTATATCAACTGAACCACTGGTTTTAATCGCGGTGGTTGCATTCTTCATTGTGAACTGTTTATTTTTAGCTGACCAGTTGAATTTGCTGTTACCATTCATTATCAATGTCATTTTCATTGGCGCACCTCCAGCAGAATTCATTGAAAGCATAAAATTGTTTAATTGATACGTGCCAGAGCCATTTTTGTTTAAATGCAGAATAACCTGTCCTGATGTATTTGAAATTACCTGTTTACTGACCTGTTCAAACTGCTTTTTTAATTGTTGAGAATCAGGTTTCCATTTTCCTACCATGCAATGATCAACAGCTGCCTTTACTGGAAGGGAAGTTGATAGTGCTAATAAAGAAATTGCGAATAGGGTTTGGTAGGATTTAATTTGCATTTTTAAGGCTCTCTTAGTGAATAGAACGCTACTGTATGTCCTATTCTGCTAAGAAACTGTGATAAATTCACAAAATGAGATTTTTTATTTAACCCGCATTCCTGCTAACGCGCCTTCATCAGGATTAAGCACAAATAAGTCCTCTCCTCCTGCCCCTGCGGCTAATACCATGCCTTCTGAAATGCCAAAGCGCATTTTACGTGGTGCAAGATTAGCTACCATTACGGTCATTTTGCCTTCTAGTTCAGAAGGATCATAGGCAGATTTAATGCCAGCAAAGACATTGCGAGTTTCGCCGCCTAAATCTAAGGTTAATTGCAGTAGTTTATCTGCGCCTTTTACATGTGCCGCTTTCATGATTTTGACTACACGAAGGTCTATTTTTGCAAAATCATCGTATTCAATCGTGTCACTGATAGGGTCGCTCTTTAGGGGACTTTTTGCAGATGTCGTTGATACTTGGGAATCTTGCATCGCTTCTAATACCTGCTTATTTTCTTCTAGCATGGCATCCATTTTATCTTTTTCGATACGGGTCATTAGAGGCTTAAATTTATTGATACGGGTATTGAGTAAAGGGGTCGCTGGACTATTCCAATTTAATGCTCCTGCATTCAAAAACTGCTCGGATTTTTCTGCTAGCTCGGGTAGCACAGGTTTAAGGTAGGTGATAAGAGCGCGGAACATATTGACACCTTGTGTACATATTCCTTGTACCTGCTCTTTAGTAGCATCGTCTTTGATCAGTACCCACGGTTGATTTTCATGGATATATTGGTTTGCTAGATTAGCTAGCGCCATGATTTCACGCATGGCCTTACTGTAACGACGCGTTTCATAGGCATCGGCAAGGCTATCGCTAATATCAATAAATTGTTGATACAGTGTGGTATCAGGTAGCTCTTTTGCCAGTTGGCCATCAAATTTTTTGCTAATAAAACTGGCAGTTCGAGAAGCAATATTAATTACTTTACCAATGAGATCACTGTTAATACGCAGTTGAAAATCTTCTAAATTGAGGTCAATATCATCCACAGTATTGCTAAGTTTAGCTGCATAGTAATAGCGTAATGGTTCAGGAGGGAGATGATTTAAAAAGACGCGCGCTTGAATAAAGGTGCCGCGTGATTTTGACATTTTCAACCCATTGATTTTTAGAAAGCCATGGCAATGCACCGCAGTCGGTAGGCGATAGTTTGCTGATTTGAGAACAGCGGGCCAGAATAAAGTATGAAAGTAAGCAATATCTTTGCCGATAAAATGATGTACTTCAGCCTTTGAATCTACTTTCCAAAACGCATCAAAATCAATGTTATTTTTAGTACAGTAGTTTTTAAAAGATGCCAGATAACCGATTGGTGCATCTAGCCATACATAGAAATATTTATCCTCTGTATTAGGAATTTTAAAGCCCCAGTAGGGAGTATCGCGTGAGATATCCCAATCATTGAGTCCATCTTGCAGCCATTCTTTCATTTTATTGGCAATTTCAGGCTGGACTGAGTCACTCTTTATCCATTCTTTCAAAAAAGCATCAAAATTATTGAGTTTAAAGAAGTAATGCTCACTGTCTTTTTCAATCGGCGTTGTGCCTGTAATGACAGAATAAGGATTAATAACATCAGTGGTTGCATAGGTTGCACCACAGTTCTCACAGTTATCACCGTATTGATCTGCTGCATGACATTTAGGGCATTCACCTTTAATAAATCGATCAGGTAAAAACATCTCTGCTTTTGCATCATAGGATTGTTTAATGACTTTCTGGGCAATATGTCCGCCATTTTTGGCCGCAAGATAGATAGCCTCTGACAGCTTGCGGTTTTCATCTGAATGGGTTGAATGATAATTATCAAAAGCAATATTGAAACCAGCGAAATCCGCTTGATGTTCTATATTAGATTTATCGATAAGCTTTTGTGGCTCAATACCCTCTTGTTGAGCACGTAACATAATCGGTGTGCCATGTGCATCGTCTGCACAAACGTAATAGCAGGTATTACCGCGCAGACGTTGAAATCTAGCCCATATATCAGTTTGAATATACTCCACCATATGTCCTAAATGGATTGGACCATTGGCATAAGGGAGGGCGCTTGTGACTAATATTTTACGTTTACTCATGTGTTATTTTTTAGTGCTAATTTATAGGGTTAAATAGAGATTCGGGCATGGTTCAAGCTAAGGTAACACTTTTAAATTTAATTAAGGTGTTTTTATTGTATTCAAATGATTGATATTAAAGGATTTAACTCCTTGTTATAGTCCTCTATCAGAATATAAAAGTGTTACCTTGTATCCAGTATTATTGAACCATGCCGAGATTCGCTAAAATAGCAGTTTGCTAAGTTGATTAATAGTGATTTAGATTGAAAAAAGTGGGCTTAGACCACCATTATAAATATTACTTCTATGTCTAATAAATTTCTCTGTATTGACGTTCTGTTATATGATAAATGGATAATATTCAATAAGAGTGTGCAATATAACTTCATTGTGTTACAACTATGGGTAAATGAAAGCCAAAGGAAAAGTGGATGAAATATAAAATTATAATTGCAGGTCCAGTTGGTGCAGGTAAAACAACTGCAATAAATTCTTTAACGAATAAAAATTCACTGATGACGGATGTGGCGGTTAGTGATGAGGTGACGAGTAAAAGAAAATCAAATACGACTGTTGCAATGGATTTTGGCGTTGTGAAAGTTAATGATGATATGGCGTATGTTTATGGTACTCCTGGTCAGCAACGTTTTAATTTTATGTGGGAAATTCTATCTGAAGGGGCAGATGGATTGATTTTATTACTTGATAATACACGTAATTATCCCTATCGTGATTTAAAGTATTTTACTGAAAGTTTCGCTACCTTGATTGCATCTGAAACACTGATAATGGGTGTTACGCGTTCAGACGAGTCTGATGAAACACCTATAGAGGCTTACCAACAATGGTTGAGCGAACTAAAATTAGATGCTGATGTTAAGTTTATTGATGCACGTAAAAAAGAAGATGTAGAACAACTCGTTTTTGCTTTAATAGAAAAAATAGTAAATACGAAAAAGGCGGAGAAAATAATTGCTTCAGAAATAGCCCCAGAGAGTATCGAGGTACTGGATGAAAAACGTTTGCCAAACACTGATATTGCTGATTCAAAGATGGAAAGGATGCCTTCTGTTGAGAATACTAGCCGTGACCAACGAAAGTTAGTACTTGATAAGAAGGAGGCAGACGAAAAGAATGATAAAGCAATATTGTCTTATGCGACCACTGATTCATTCAACTTGGATGAAAATACGCTGTTACAAGTGGCAACTTTGAAAGATGTAGAAGGTGTAACATTGACTAATTCTTATGGAGAGTTATTAGAGTCAACGATTAAGGATGATGATATTAATGAATTTATCGCTTTTTTATCAGGTATAACACCAGCTTTAGAGGACGCAAGTGGTATGGGAAGAATTAATAGAATCATGTTGAGGGGGCCGAAAGATGATAATTTGACAATTTTTGTGGAGAAAGAGCGCTCCTTAGGTGTTAGTTCAAACAAGGCTGTGTCTGTCCCTGCGCTTAGTCAAAAAATTGAGGATATGTTGCAATGGGTTTAGTATGTAAGAGGCTAATGTTCCAACATTCTAGGATTAATGACTTGTTTTGGGTAGATCATAAAGTACTGATTCATCTCGTTGTACTTTTTATAAAAGGAATAAGCATTCCCTGTAAAATATACCTAATTATCAATCACCTTCTAACTTGTTGTGGCTATAAAAGCGATGATATTGGAGTGCGCATTTTATGAGACATATATTAAAAAGTATCTCCATATTACGGGGTGTACATCATGTATGTATTTATCAGCAGGGAAAAGAGCCTGTTTCAAACTTTCCTGAGCATCTTACTCAATCAATGGCTTTATCTTATGAATTGATTGATCAAATATTTTCTGCTGTGAAAGCGATTGGTAAGTCACATGATGAAATTTATTTTTCTATTGGGGATAAATTTCTTGTTGCCTATTTAATGGATAAAGACTGTATTGCCTTGTTATTGACAGATAAAAAAATTAATTTTCCATTGCTTAATATGGGTATAAAATCAGCCAAAATGAAAATACAGCGCTTGTTCAAAGAAGAGCAGAAAATAGCAGCAGTTGTTCCGCCTAAACAGGCAGTACAAAGCCCAATAGTAGAGAAGGAGCTTCAAATATTGCTTAATCAGCTATCTAATGTCTTAAAACAGTATTTGGGACCTGCCACTATTTTTATTTTTGAAACAGATGTTGAAAAATGGAAAAAAACATACGTGCAAAGGCGTGATAATTTACCCTATTTAATTGATATAATTAAGAAAAATTTGGACCCTGATACAGAGCAACAACAGTTTGTTCACCAAGCACACGCCATTATTAGCAAGGTTTAAGAGCATTTTGTCGCAATTTTATTAAAAAATAATACAAAAAGGAATTGCGTAGTTGTAAAAATAAGTTTACAAAGTGAAATAGTCATTGAAATTAATAATAGGGATATTAGGGGAAATTTATGAATATAAAATCACCATCATTCTTGAAACTTATAGTTTTACTGACTTTAAATAGTCTATTTTTACTTCCTATCATTGTATCTGCGGAAAATAAAATTGGCATTACAAAGGAACTCAATAGCCTTAATATTCAATATGCGGGAAAGAACGTTACCATCCAAAGAATTCAAAACCCTAAGCATAAATTAACCAATAGTTTTGCTAAAACCTCCCGTGTTTGTCCTCCATTTTGTGTGCAACCGATAGAGATTGCTCCTAATGTAAAAACGGTGGGAGAAGTTGAATTATTAGCATTTTTGGATAATGAGGTGAAAAATAGCAAAGGCTTATTGATTGATGCTAGATTGCCTGATTGGTTTGAAAAAGGCACGATTCCAGGTTCTATTAACATTCCCTTTAGTATTTTAGACGGTGGCTTGAAAAGTGATCATGCCTTGAAAATTTTGAAATTACTCGGCGCCTCTGAAAAAGAAGGAAATTGGAATTTTGATAATGTACAGAAACTTTTATTATTCTGTAACGGTTTATGGTGTGGTCAATCGCCAAAGGCGATTAAAGATTTACTTTCAATGGGGTATCCTGCGGATAAATTACTTTGGTATCGTGGTGGGATGCAGGCTTGGCAATTACTAGGATTAACTGTTGTAAAACCATAAGGAAGTTCCAAGCAATTAAATTACCCATTTTGCTTATCTTTTTATTCCTGCTTGAAACTTCCTCAGAGGAGATCATAATGAAAATCATCACTGTCATATTTTTATTAAGTTTATTAGTGTTTTTAAGTGTTCAGAGTGCCTTTGCGGAAAACACAGAAGATAAAGCAATGCTCAATGCCTTGAAAAGTGAGGCGGAAAAAACAAGCATGGAACAAGATGAAGAGGTTGAGGCGATACAAGCAGAGCCTTCTGTTGTTCCTAAAACAGTCATAGATTACGATGCGCTAGAGAAGAAAGTCGCAACGCAGATCAAAGGTCTATTAGCAGATAGCAAAAAAGAAAGAGCCATTGAAAAAGAAAAATCGGATAAAGGTGATTCATCCGATGAAAAATTGAAAGATAAATTGGAGAATATGGTTTCTTCTGAATTGCTAAAAGGCCATAAATTAGATGATATTCGCAATGCAGTATCCGCTGCAATGATAGATATTAAGAAAAATAGTGAAATAAAAAAGGATATTTCTAAAGAAACACTAGAATCTGCTGGTAAAGCATTAAAAAGCATTGTGGCTATTGATGAATCGCCGACTAAAAAGATGGAAATACCTAATACCGTGACAGTACAGGTAGGGGAAAATCTTTATAAAATAGCACAACGTGTTTATGGTAGTGGTAGAAATTATCTCAGATTATTTAAAGCCAATAAAGATGTTCTTAAAGATCCTAATTTAATTCGTACTGGTCAAATTTTAAAAGTACCTGAAGAGCTTCCTTGATTAATATTTAATCCTAGTTTGTCAGAATAATCTCGATAATTCATCCAGCTATCGAGGTTTTCTTGTTCTTGATTTTACAAACGACTAGTCTTTTCTTTTAGAAAAGTTTTGTGTAACTACCCATTTGATTCCCCCACTTACAATAAATGGTAAATTTGACTGGCAATCTACTTGCTTTCTTTACTCATAAGATATCCCCAATAAATAATGAAATTATCACAACCTTTAAAAATATTTCCAACAGCCCTTCATGCTTGCTCTTATTTACCCGCAAAAATTGCAAGAAATGCGGTTATTGACCCTAGTTTTCCAATGTCACCCTCCATTTATAATTATTTGATTAAATCAGGATTTCGCCGTAGTGGACAACAGGTTTATAAGCCTTATTGTCAAACATGCTCTCAATGCATCACCACTCGTATTGATGTAAAAAAATTTAAAGCAAGTCGTAGCCAACGTCGAAACTGGAAATTAAATCAAGATATTGTAATTAAAATCAATCAAGGGGAGTTTAAACCGCAATACTTGCCTCTTTATGCTGAATATTTAGCTGCTAGACATGAAAGTGATGACTATGATGATGTAGATGAATTTTTAACCTCTGATTGGTGCAATACCAAATTTATTGAATTCTATCTAAAAGAGAAATTAATAGCGGTTGCAACTATTGATATTCTCGAATCAGGTTTATCAGCAGTTTATACCTTTTTTGATTCTAATATAGGTGGTCAGCGTGGTTTAGGTGTGTTTGCTATCTTGTGGGAGCTAGAATATGCAAGAAAACTTGGCTTGGAGTATGTTTATCCAGGCTATTGGATTGAAGATTGCAACAAAATGAACTATAAAACACGTTATCAACCTATAGAAGGGCTAATTGATGGACAATGGCGTTCTTTAGCAAAGTTATAATATAGTTTTTCAGATAAATAATTTCCAAATCCAAGGAGTTCAAGTTTTAGCTTGTGCGAACCACACAGGCTAAAGCTTAAACTCCTGCGAAAATTTAATATCTGAACATCTATATATCCATTGTCCTTTTAGATGAAAATGGGTTAAATGAAATGGCTCTATAGTGTCAAATGTGAGAATTATTAAATTCTCAGTCCTTAGGAAGAAAATTATCAACGGAAGATTATTGACGTGAGATCATCTTTAAGGCTTATATTTCTAATTATCTCTCTTGCTGCTTTTGCGATGAGTTTAAAGCAACTAACAAAGCATTGGGAGTACGAAGAAGCACCGGCAGATACACATCATTTGATGACGACGACCATCAATGCGCAGACCTTGCACAAAGAAATCACAGAAGCGATGACTGAAGGGCGTTTTGATGAAGCGCGTATGTATATTCGCATTGGCAAAGAACAGGGTTATGGTTTGTATTATGACCAATACCAACAGCAATTACTTAAAGAAGATACTAATGGTCGCAGAATAAAAGATAATGTGGGGCATTTTGTGAATGGTTTTGTATCAGGAAAGGGTAGCTCTGGTGCAGGTGTTGTAGGGGCAATTACTTCGGACTTCACGGTAGTCGGTGATGTACGAGATTTACATCAAGAGTATATCCACTATCAAAAAAAAGAACCCGTTGATGAATTAGTTGCCACCTTATCAGGGGTTGGTATTGGTTTAACCGCTTTGACTATTGGTACAGTAGGTTCATCCGCACCTGCAAAAGCAGGGGTTTCCTTGGTGAAAATGGCGAAAAAAACACGTAAATTAACACTTCCCTTTCAAAAACAACTACTGCGCATGGGAGGCAATGTCTTTGATTGGAATGGTTTTATAAAAATTGCCAAAAGTAGCAAAGGAATGAAAAATCTGCTACAAGCCGCCAAAAAATCTTACCATCCAAAAGCCGTTGAACCGCTTAGAAAAATGGCAGAGCAAGTGAGTGAGATACGCAAATCTAGCTCCATATCTGATACGCTGTATATGATGAAATATGTTAAATCTAGCAAAGATTTACGTAATTTATCAAAAGTCACTAAAAAGCATGGTAAAAATAGTCGTGGTTATTTAGCCTTGCTGGGAAAGACAATGTTGCATGGTGGTAAAATTCTTAAAAAGACCACTGAATTTTTTATTGGACTGATCAGTTCGATTGTCTCGTTTATTTTCAGCCTTATTTTTCTTTTTCCAACTAAGAAAAAAAATAAGAAGAAAGCCAAAAAAGCCTCAGTACATCAACCAAGTAATTCCACCAGCATTTGAAAATAAATTTCTTCAAGTGTATTAATATCGTCAATACTAACACATTCGTTGACTTGATGAATGGTGGCATTGACAGGGCCTAACTCCAATACTTGCGCGCCTGTTGGTGCTATGAATCGCCCATCTGATGTGCCTCCAGAGGTTGATAGCTCGGTTTTAATGCCCGTGACTTTTTGAATGGCTTTAACAGCAGCGGCAACTAAATTACCTTCTGCGGTTAGAAAGGGGAGTCCCGATAAATTCCATTCAATCTCATACTCCAATTGATGCTGTCTTAGCAAATCCTCCACTTTTTGTTTTAATTGATTGACTGTAATTTCAGTAGAAAAACGAAAATTAAATACAATCTCAGCGGTAGCAGGAATCACATTGCTTGCCCCTGTTCCCGAGTTGAAATTAGAAATCTGAAACGTAGTCGGTGGAAAAAAATCATTCCCCTGATCCCATTGCATTGCGGTTAATTCCGCCAGCATTACAGTGGCAAGATGAATAGGGTTATTGGCTAAATGCGGGTAGGCAACATGTCCTTGTTTGCCAATAATAGTGAGTTGACAGCCCAAAGAACCACGACGACCATTTTTAACCGTATCACCAACGTTTGAAGTGCTAGAAGGCTCTCCTACTAAACACCAGTCAATTTTTTCATTACGAGCTTCTAAGGTCTCAATAACCTTTACCGTACCATTAACCGCAGGGCCCTCTTCATCGCTAGTAATAAGAAAAGCGATAGAGCCTTTATGATCAGGGTATTGTTTAATAAATCGTATAGTAGCAACAGTAAAAGCAGCAATTCCCCCTTTCATATCGGCTGTGCCACGCCCATAAAGCATTCCATTACGCACGCTTGGAATAAAAGGATCACTGTCCCAATGAGAGAGTGATCCCACAGGAACAACATCGGTATGCCCAGCAAAACAGAATAAAGGCGCATCAGAACCTTTGCGTAACCAGATATTTTCAACCTCAGCAAATGGCATTGCCTCTGCTTTAAATCCTAACGGTTTTAGCTGATCTACTAATAATTGCTGGCAACCTTTATCATCAGGGGTAACAGAGTCAAGGGAAATAAGTTCTTTTAGGAGGTTTAAGCTGTCTGACATAGTAAATACTGTTCTATAATTTTTAAGGGCTGTCACTTTAAACGAAATATTCTTAAAAAGGAATCACTTAAGATAATGAAGATAAGTTGACAAAGCGTATTTAGTAAG
>WGBH01000118.1 GCA_015494435.1 Thiotrichaceae bacterium
AGATTGTTCTTTTGAAAACATTTTTTAGAAAACTTAATCAATCATAAAAATAAATCAGGAAATAAACATGAAAAAGCAAATGCAACAAGGTTTTACATTAATCGAATTAATGATCGTAGTAGCAATTATCGGTATTTTAGCTTCTATCGCATTGCCTGCTTATCAAGATTATACAAAACGCGCACATGTAACTGAGGGCTTGTCATTAGCAGGTGCCGCTAAGATGGGCGTAACAGAATACTTTGCTGATCAGGGTGTCTATCCTACAACTAATGCAGCGGTAGGTCTTGCATCATCAGCATCAATTACAGGTAATGCAGTAAAGAGTGTTGCGGTAGGAACAAGTGGTGTCATTACGATTACTTATAATACAAAGGTAGAAAATGGCAAAAATATCAAAATGACTCCAACAGAGTCTGACGGTTCTGTTAAATGGGATTGTAAGGGTGGTGATCTTTCTGGAAAATATCGTCCTAGCACATGTAGATAATTATAATATTTTTAGACAACCCTAAAAAAGGCAAAAGAAATAGAGTTTCTTTTGCCTTTCTGCACATAAAATGAGGATATTATGTCTAACCAAAAAGGGTTTACATTAATCGAGCTAATGATCGTAGTGGCGATTATTGGTATTTTAGCCTCTATTGCCTTACCTGCTTATCAAGATTACACTAAAAGAGCACATGTGGCTGAAGGGTTAACATTGGCTAATGGGGCAAAATTAGCTATTGTTGATTACTATGCAACCAATGGTACTTATCCTGTGAGTAATAGTGTGGTTGGAATGCCAGCAGCAAATTCTATAACGGGTAATGCAGTACGCTCTATTCTTGTTAACCAAAGTAAAATAACCATCACTTACAATACAAAAGTCTCCAGTGGTTCTATTATCGATCTTATCTCTGAAGCAAATGGTGTAACTTTCAAGTGGAGCTGTTCCACAGGGACAGTACCTAAAAGATATTTACCATCAAGTTGTCGCTAATATTTTGATATTAATACAAAATTAGCTAGAAATACTCATCATCTGATAAAAAATAAAAATAAAAATAATGATAACTAACAAACAGACTATATATGCGATTACTCTATTAGCTTTGCTTTTAGTCGTTGCCTTTTTTATTTACTTACCTGGTGTTCAAGGCGCTTTTATCTTTGATGATATTCCTAATCTATCACCTATTGGTAAATATACAGAACTTAGTAGCTGGAGTAATTTTTGGCTTTATCTATTAGAAGGGGATTCTGGACCAACGGGACGACCTATTAGTCTAGCAAGTTTTTACCTAAATGATAATGCATGGCCAAGCTCTCCTGAGGGATTTATTTATACCAATATTCTTATCCATTTACTCAATGGTTTATTGGTCTATTGGTTCGTTTTAAAATTAGCCAAAACACTGCATTTATCATCTCTACAACAAACGGTAGTCGCTATTTTAAGTACAAGCTTATGGTTACTACACCCAATGAACACCACAACTGTTTTGTATATTGTTCAACGCATGACAGAACTAAGCGCAATTTTCATGTTAAGTGCTCTTATTTTTTATCTAACAGGTAGAGAAGCGCTGTTTCAACACCCTAAAAAAGGTTTTTTACTTCTTTTTTTAGGCGTAGGAAGTAGTTTAATTTTAGCCATTTTGAGCAAAGAAAATGGCATTTTATTAGTGACTTATATTTTAGTAATTGAGTATTTCTTATTACGCCCCTTGCAAAAAACACCACCGACCTACTTTAATTATTGGCTACACTCTAGTGTCAGCTTGCCTTTTTTATTCGTTGTTCTCTATCTTTTTGATAGAGCATGGTCTGGTGGTGGATTTGAAATTCGAAATTTCACTTTATACGAACGTCTATTAACTGAAACTCGTATTTTATTTGATTACCTTCATCATATACTTCTACCTAGTATCGGAAGCAGTAGTTTATTTCATGATGATTACATTATATCTCATAGTTTATTTGATCCAATTTCAACCGTTTTTTCCTTAGTAGGAATTTTTATTCTATTTTTCATTTCGATTACAGTTAGAAAAAAATATCCACTGGTAAGTTTTGCTATTTTATGGTTTTTTTCAGGGCATTTATTAGAATCAACTGTACTATCACTTGAGCTATATTTTGAACATAGAAATTATTTGCCGATGCTTGGATTTTTAATTTCAATCAGTATATGGCTAGCTATCAATATAGAAAAATACAAAAAATCCATTGTGCTAATAAGTATTCTTGTTTTGAGTTTATTTAGTTTTTTAACCTATCAAAATACTGTTTTATGGGGCAAACCGTTTGAAATGATTGTAAATTGGCATAATGAACATCCTAATTCTATTAGGACACAAGAGGCTTATCATTTTTTTATTAAAAACAACAAACAAAAAGTAACAAAACTATCAGCTAAAACAACGCCATATAGCGTTATTTGGAATCTTAACCAAGCCTGTATGAAACAGACTATTACTAATAAAATGTTACTATCTGCAAATAATGTCATTAAAGAAAAGGCAATTCATCCTGTTACTGCAAATGCATTGCGAGATTTAATGTCGCACTGGTTAGGAGGTGCATGTCATAATATTAAATCAAAGGACATGGAAAGTTTCTTAATAACGATGATGGAGATTACAAACAAAAAGAAATCTAATCATTATGCACACCATCTACATTATTGGTTATCAGAACTGTATCGAGCTAAAGGTGATTTAAATAATACCATGATACATTTAGAGCGAGCCTATTCACTTAGACCAGACTCTCAATTACTTCTTATTCAAGCGAGTACATTATACTCCGCAGGATTAAAAAAAGACGCACTAAAACGCTTAAATGATACAAGGCTACTTAAAACAAGTATTCGCAAACGAATAATTTTATCACTCGTTAAACC
>WGBH01000119.1 GCA_015494435.1 Thiotrichaceae bacterium
ATACTGAGCAATACGCTGATCGTTATATCCTTTTAAAATACTTTCCATTGGAGCACCCATTCTAATATCGTTCCATGCAGAATTAATAGTACTTAATGGATGTAAAATTCCTGCATCAATTACAAAGTTTTCACTATTTGATTCGATTAAACCAAAAGAATTACTTAATGCTTTTTCTGCTTCGGTTTTTGCTTTTACCGGATCGACATTTGATATTCTAACAGCTAATCTTAATCTTAAAGAATTAGCAAATTTTATCCATTGTGTTACATCTCCACCATATGTAGAAATATCAAAATTACTAAATGCACTACTTTCAGTATAATTAGCTAATGTTTCAACAGCAAAATCCAAATCTTTAAAAAAGTTATCATAAGCATCTTTCTGAGAATCATATTCGGCATAAGTTGGATTTTCACCAAAATGAGAATAAACAATAGGTCCAAACATATCAGAAACGCGATGCATAGCCTCTACTTTAATAATTAATGACCATGCATAAAAGTTCGGAAGATCTTTTTCAGCACGTGTTTTTATAGTTAATGCATTGTTCATAATATTTGTATAAGCCACACTCCAAGGAAAACCATTCCAACCATCAACTAAATCATAGGTCATATTGTTCGAGTTTCCTCTAAAAGGTGTGGGCGGCATCATATAGCCTGAATAAACATCACCAATCAGATTTTGTTGTAATTGAAAAACCCAAACAGGATCATAGGTATAAATATTCATAAGCATCGGCTTATATAAAGCGCCTACTATATTGTAGTCTTGCTTCAATGATTCATTCGTTATTCCATAAGGATCTGTATTTATATCCTCGAAATTTTTTGTGCAGGCAGTTCCCAAACCGATTAACATTAGGAGTGCCAGTATTTTTATATTCTTCATTGTAATTGTTTTAAATTTTTAAATAAATAAACATTCGTACATAAAAATGTTAGAACGATACTTTAAGATTAAAACCAAAACTTCTGGTAGTAGGAATTGCAAAAACATCTACACCTTGAAGTCCATTTCCTGTACTAAGCGAAATATCTGGATCATAAGGAGCTTCTTTATAAATAAAGAACAGATTACGAGCAATAAAAGATAAATTTAATGATTTAAAAACTTTGGTATTGCTTAATTTAAATCTGTAACCTAATGAAAGCTCTCTTAAACGGATATTCGTAGCATCATAAACATACTCACCGGTAAATCCGTCTCGACCACCTACTGCTGTATAATATGCTTCTGCATCCAATTTTCCGCTAACAGGAGTACCATCTTCATACACAGCATCAATATCAACACCGCCATTATTTCTTGCATCTGCCGAGCGCTGAGAAACACCATGTTCATCTAGCATAGCTTCTGTAATACTCATTACCTCACCACCAAATCTGCCATCAATCAAGAAATATAGTGTAAGGTTTTTGTAACTCAAAGTATTATTCCATCCCATAGTAAAATCTGGATTAGGATTACCTACTGGTTCCAAAACATTGCTATTTGCAATAGGGTTACCATTTGCATCAACTACAATCCTTCCTTGCTCATCTCTTTTAATTAGCTTTCCTCTTATTTGTCCAAAAGGCTCTCCTTCTGCTATATAAAATGTATAGTTATTAACACTTGTCGGTGTTAAAGGATATTCACCCCCTAAATCTTCATGTAATGAAATAACTGTATTTTTATTATGTGCAAAATTTAAGGCCGTATTCCAACTAAAGTTTCCACTTTGCATAACAGTAGAATATAGTGAAAACTCTATACCTTTATTTTCAATATCACCGGCATTTACAGAATAATATTCATATCCTGATGAAGGAGGTGCCGAAATCAAAAAATATTGATTGGTGGTATTGGTTTTATACCACGAAAAATCAAAACCCAATTTATTATTAAAAAATTTCCAGTCAGTACCAATCTCCCATGACTTTTGCTTCTCGGGCTCCAATGTTGTTAAAACAGTACGATTAGGAGCCACCAAACTTCCACTGGTTGAAGAAGTTGCTAATATATTTGTTTCAAATGAGGGAACATCATTACCTACTTGTGCATAAGAAGCTCTTACTTTTCCAAAATTAATTACATCAGGAAGACTTAACATTTCGGTAAGTATAGCTGTTAAACCAACTGATGGGTAGAAGTAAGAATAGTTATCTGTAAAAGCCAAGGTAGATGACCAGTCGTTACGACCTGATAAGTCTAAATAAAGCATATTTTTCAAACCTATCGATGCACTGGCAAAAACAGATTGTATTTGTTTTCTTTGAGCCATACTTTGATACATCGTCATACTAGGAGATGCAACAAAGTTTTGTAAAAAGAATTCATTTGTAAAAGTCAAGCCACCGGCTATCCCTGAATCATGATAGGTTTTATCACCTAATGTATAATCGGTAATACTTGTACCAACATTAGCAGAAAAGCTCAAATCTTCACTAAAATTTTTATTAATGGTAGCAATTATATCGCCATATAATTGAGTGTCCTCTGTTTTTGATAAAATATAACGCCCTGTGCTATGCGATAATGTTCCTTGGGTAGTTGCATATATTTTTTTATCAAAAGAATTGTAAGCTTTATTCACATTTCCTCTTGCCTGAATAGATAACCAATCGGTTATTGTCCAAGCTAATGTTATAGAAGCAATAGCACGCAAGTTGTTATCTTCACTAGGATTTCGATAAATACCCCAATATGGATTTTGCTCATAATCTTTGTCAACAGGCCATTGTTGAGCCATAATATTTCTTACAGGATCAAATAATTCAAAATTATCTTTGTAATATTGAAAATCTTCACCACGAGGGAATAAATACAAACCAGTTAAAGG
>WGBH01000120.1 GCA_015494435.1 Thiotrichaceae bacterium
TTGTTAAAGTGCCTCTGTGTGGGTTGCTATGCCCAGCTAAAAGTACTCTAGTTTATAGCAAATTAGAGTATTATTGTGCTATAGAGGCACTTTTCATCTTTTCATCCATAAAGTGTTAACTGGGGAATGAAGGATGCCCTCAAGTTCTAACAAAGTTTCCAAGCCTAAATTTTGTTTGTTGCTTTTATTCAATTAGCTACCAATAAAGTTATCATTTGATGATAATTTAATAGTAACGATATTTACAAAGCTTTTCCATATATTTTGCCACAATATAAAAACGAGAATAATTTAAGCAATTACGGTGATTTAAAGTTTTAGTAACTTCTAACGCCCCTGTTCTGAGGCAAAATCTCCTAGATAATGTTTTTTTATTATCTAGGAGATTTTGTCCTTAGTAACGGACTTGTTAGGGTGCCACGTAGCGACCTCAGAACGCCGCAAACACTTGACCCCAACTCGCCCCGCTTTTTATGCTACGCTATCGCTTATAGCACAAAAAGCGGGGCGAGTTGGGGGTCAATGTGATTTGCCTTGTTAGAAGTTTACATTATTTGCAACGGTAATTGCTCCATAATTTTCTCTTTTTCAAGCTTTACAGAATGCTCATTAATCAGCTCAATATCATTAAGTAAACGCACCAAAGCTCTACCCAAAGCATAAGCTAAATTGACAGGTACAGCATTTCCAATTTGTTTATATTGGGCTGTTAATGGCCCTGTAAATTCCCAATTATCTGGGAATGTTTGCACCCTGGCATATTCTCTTACGGTTAATGGACGTGTTTCACTAGGGTGGCAACGTTCCGTTTGTTTTTGGGCAGGTGAACAAGTTAGCGTTAAACTAGGATCATCCCATGCTAACCTTCTAGCCATGCCTGTTTTACCACCACCCAAAAAATAGCTTTTTTTCATATATTCTCTTTGTAAATCATCGGGTAAATCTCTCCAATAACCACCTTCTGGAATAAGTTTAAGTATTTCTGCTTTTCTTTCTGGGTATTTTTGCCCTTCTGATTTTGGAACATCACAATCAAATAACTCTCCCTTTTTGAGAGCATCTCTCATCGTCATAATTCGATGGTAGGGAGAGGGCCAATAAAACTTAACAAAATCAGCTAAATCTTTTCTGATACCCACCAATATTAACCGTTCTCTTTTTTGAGGGACTTGATAGAAAACTGCTTTTAATACTCTAGGCTCAACTAACTCATAGCCCAATTCATCAATGACAGATTTTATTGACTCAAGGGTATTACCGTTATCATGCTTCAATAACCCCCTAACATTTTCAGCGACGATAACTTTTGGATTAGTTTCTTTAACAGCACGGGCAAACTCAAAGAACAATGTCCCTCTAGTATCTTCAAAACCTAACTTTTTACCCGCATAAGAAAAGGCTTGGCAGGGAAAACCACCTGAAAGAATATCAATTTTATTATGATATTCAGTAAAATCTATTTGAGAAATATCACCTTCTACAACATTCCATTCTGGACGATTTTTTCTTAATGTATTACAAGCATGTTTATCTATTTCATTAAGTAATACTGACTCAAAGCCTGCCTTTTCCATACCTAAAGCAAGACCGCCCGTACCAGCAAAAAGCTCCACTAGCTTATAAGGACGAGTTGGCTTTGTTGTTAATTCTTCATCCCAGTCACTATTGAATAACAATTGAGCCTGTTCAAAACGCTCAAGTTGTGAACGGTGATAGACACGATAATTATTATTTGGATGACGTTGCGGTTTTAAAGAACCATTATTATCCCAACGTCTTAATGTTTCTTTAGAAATACTTAATATATCAGCAACTTGTGCGATAGAATAATAATCTGGAATCATGTTAAAATCCTTAAACCTTAGTCATGGTTATTGTAGGTGTAATTCCTATGACTACAAGATAAACATTACACATGGTTATTTTATATTCTGTATTTCCTCTGTTACTGCAAGCTTTTTAATGATTCGCTCAAAGTCTTTACTATAATCCGCTTCTATAGCTACTGAACCAATAATATTCGCTAAATCAGTATAAAAATCCTTATCTCCAGTGAGACGATGCCAGAACTCCTTACCAACAATAACAGGATGATGATATTGATTAGTGATTCTCTTGTAATTTGCACTTAAAGCAGAAGGTTCACCATAAATAACACCAACAATTAAATCTGAATGTGTTACTCGTAAATTATTAGTACGTGCAAGATTGATAACACTAGAAAAATGACCTGCAATAGTTTCAACGTCATCTTTATTGATCGTTTGTGGTCCAAGTTTGAGCTGACAATATTTTTTATAGCCGTCAATTTGATCAATAAACTCAATATCAATACCACTTGTTGTACTACCAAAAGCATCAAGTACACTATTTGTAAAACTTTTGAATGTTTGAACCAAAAGATGTTGTGATTGATGTTCCAAGCACTCTTGGTAACAGAAGCACTTTTGCAATACTTTCAGGTGAGGAATTACCTGTTAAAAAATTTGCTAAATAAACAGCTAGAAATGGATTGATATTGAACTGCTTTGGATTGACAAGCTTTTCTGTATTTTTGATATGATTCTGTGCAATAGTATCTCTGAACCAATCCTTTGCTTTTTCCAGTATTTCTTTTTTATCAATCATTCAACATTCCATGCCATATTTACTATGACTTGATAGTAAGACATTTCATCGTGAAATACCAAAAAGAGACACTATCTTTAAATTTTGGGTACTTCTAACGCCGCAAACACTTGCCCCAAACTCAGCCCTATTTTTATGCTATAAGCGATAGCGTAGCATAAAAATAGGGCTGAGTTTGGGGTCAATGTGATTTGCCTTGTTAGAATATTATTTTGACCAGTTTGCAATTTCTATACACTCAATTCTTTCAAAATGACTAGTATTATTTGTAATAACCATCATGTTATTTTCTTGAGCAATACCTGCTATCAGAAGATCGATATCGTCTACAGGTGTTCCTTTTTTGCATAAGTCAGCATAAATAATTGAGGCATTTTCAGAGGATTGCGTTGTTAAAGGAAGAATATTGCTTAATGAAGCAAACTCTAAGAAACTACTTAACTGCTTGTGTGCATCCTTATGTTTTAAGCCACTCAATATTTCATAATGCGTGATAATGCTAATGTTTATATTATTATATGCTTTTAAGTAATGTTTAAAATTTTCCCTAACTACAGGATGTCCTCTCAAAAACATTGATAGAATGTCT
The DNA here is from genome assembly GCA_015494435.1 of Thiotrichaceae bacterium. Lineage (GTDB taxonomy): Bacteria > Pseudomonadota > Gammaproteobacteria > Thiotrichales > Thiotrichaceae > JAGLBW01. Next base: position 3,218 of record WGBH01000120.1, read on the forward strand.
GTATCAATTAGTGCGGGTTTCATTCCTTCTCCTGCTACTAAATGCATTTCCACGTCTACTTGAAATATCTACTAGGTAATTATCAAATGTTTCAGTACTCATCTCTTTCCAAACACCCGAAAATGATAATATATCACTACTAATTTCTTTTTCTTTTCTCTCTATCCCTAGTCTAAAAAAATGAATAAAATTATAGACTTCAGCTAATTTTTCTTCAGATAAAAGATTGATTTCATTTATTAGTTTGTTTCTTATCACTGATAAGGTCATAATTTTTACCTCATATCATTGCATGTCATTGTTTGCTGACTATAGCATATTTTAGAATGATTTAGATTAAGAGGTTAGCAGATGAATTTTATAAATTTAGTGATAATTTTTTCCTCATAAATTATCGCCATTTTTTAGTAGCACAATATTTCTACTTTTAATTCTAACGCCGCACTCACGCGAAAACAACTCAGAACGACGCTTGTGCTAAAATGGAGCGTCAGCGACTGTAGCACAAGTGGCGGGCTGAGTTGGTTTTCGCTTGTGTAGTGCTTTGTTATGTTCTTGTTCATTTTCATTTTCCTCCTGAGAAGCCAAACAACTCAATATTTCAGCCGCTACTCTTTCGACAACTTTGACAGGAACACTATTTCCAAACTGTCGATATGCTTGCGTATCTGAAACAGGTATTTCAAAAGTATCTGGAAAACCTTGTAACCTTGCTGCCTCTCTTGGTGTCAGCTTTCTAGGATTCTTTCCCTCTTGTTCAATTAATATTTCACTACCATCTTTATAGTAACGTGCTGAAATAGTATTAGTATATTTAGAGTCATGGTTAACCATACCATAAC
>WGBH01000121.1 GCA_015494435.1 Thiotrichaceae bacterium
AGGCTATTGATTCCATTATTGCCATCATCAATTGCAAAAGATACTATAAGGTCCTTGTCACCTTCTTCTAGATTAATAAATTCAACTTTAAGCTTCATGTTTTGATCTTAATGTATTTGCCATCGCAGTAGGGACACAGGTTATCCGGCACCCCCTGCACAGATCCCGGCAGCGGTTTTCCCGCACCGGGCTCCTCAACCATGCTCTCTCGCGCAGAGGATGCAAAGCATCCCGTGGATGTTTCCTTGGTGTCCTTTACGTTCAGCCCTTCCATCTCTTCATCAACCCAGCTCATCTTCATCTCTCTTTTCAAAATGAACAGTTTACGATAGATTTCTAGAGTTGTGCATAAGGAGATGGGCTATAGCGTAGCGGAAGCCGCACCGCTTTTGGTGGCCCGCGTGTATGCTTTTGTTAGCTGTGATTCTGATTTTACTCATTTTCTAAACCATCATCATCTTATAGTGCTCTTCATGATTAGTAAGAACAAATATATCTTTAAATACCTTAAAATACTTATCTATGGCATCAGCCTGTAGCTCTACATACAGATCATCTGTAATGCTATGAGAACCATCATTAATCCAACTAATTAACGACCTACATATTTCTTGATCTTCTTTATCAATGAATTTCTGGATTAAATCATCATCTCCATATTTTCCAAGTATTTTGAAGTAGTTCTCGATGATTCTTCTCATGGTATTCTGAATGGTCACTCCAGAACTGTACTCTCGATGTTTCAATTCTTTCCACAAAAGTTCGTAGGATGTTTGTATCGGGTTTTCTTTGCCAAAAGGCTGAATAGCAGTGTGGCGATCTGACTTTCTAAGAATCCAGTAGTTTGTGCTATTATTCCTTTCCTCTCTGCCATTAACAAATGAGGCTTCCTTGTGAAAATAAACATTGTGAGTCAGTAGGATTAATTGCTTGATATTGCCTTTATTTTTCTTGATATTATTTATTATGCCCTTGAGTAAAGTACTAACAACAAATAATACTGTACTATCCAAGCTTGATATTGGGTCATCAACTATTAATATCCTTTCATCTGCAACATCATCTCTATTAGTTGACCCGACAGCAAGCTGCATAAAATATAAAAAAGTAATAAAAGTGATCTCGCCTTCGCTTAAAGAACCTTCCGCCAACTCTCCGTTTTCACGCTGTAACTGATAATGGTTTTTTACATCTTTAGACGGCACTATTTCAAAATTCAAAAAGCCAAACCGCTTAAGGGTTGCGTTTATTTTGTGAATTGTTGGTTCGATGCTAGTTACATTATTACTGAGTTTCTTTATTTCAGCATCAAGGGTTTGGTACTCTTTCCGTTTTCCTTGATACTGTTGACTTAGATTCTCGATTCCTTTTGATAATCCTAAAATCTTAGTTTCATATTCCTCGATTTCTTCTCTACAGATTTCAACTATATACTTCCAAATTGAATTAATTAAGCCCTGTCTCTCAGACTGGTAATTTTCCACTATATTGTTGTGTTTTATAATAATTTCATTGGCTTCACTTATTATATTTGTTATCTTGCTCGTTAACTCCGTTGTGCTGATAAGTTCTATAGCTCTGCTAGGCTCTTTTTCTTTAATTGAGAGTCTTTCTATATTGGCTGATAACTGGCCTAGCAGAGCTTTCACTTCTGATGTAAACCGATCAATATCAAGCTTTGTGTTTTTATTGTTTTTTTCTGAGACCTCTACTTGATCAAGATGATACCTTAGGCTTTCTGTGATTGTTTTGTATTCATCACTGAGGCGCTTAATTTTAGCTGTTGATTTTATGAATGTTTCATCAAAATAACTTTCCAATTGGTCTCTAAAACTTTGAGTTATCGTTGGTTGTTGGCAGAACGGACAGGTTTCATCTTCCTGTAATAGTAGCCTGCCTTGATTAACCCAATCATTGATGTTTAAGCGCTGAATAAGTGTACTGATATCAACGTCGGCTTTTCCTATGACTTTTGTACTCCAAATATTATCCTCTTCAACTGATGCTAAACGAGAAAAGTCTATACTCTGTATCTTTACTAGTCGTTGTGGTATCTCACCAAATATAGTTTCTGATTTATTGACGAGAACATTTAATTCAAGAAGAGGATGTTCGTTGTTTTTATGCTCATGCAGTAACTTGCTCTTAAATTTTTCTTTTTGCATAAAGCCTTTGAACGCCTCCTTGAAAT
>WGBH01000122.1 GCA_015494435.1 Thiotrichaceae bacterium
ACGAAGGGGTGCGTCGCGCCTATCAGCTGAGTGAAAATGTATTACGTGCTTCTGTTTTAGAAGATCCAGCAGGAAAGCGTAAAAATACAGGGGATAATACCCCTGCTGTTATCCATACAGAAATGGTGAAAGGGGATAAGCTAGAAGTACAAATTGCTGCTAAAGGGGGAGGCTCTGAAAATAAAGCTAAAATGGCGATGCTTAATCCGAGTGATGATTTAGTCGAATGGGTGCTTAAAACCGTACCTACAATGGGGGCAGGGTGGTGTCCACCTGGTGTTTTGGGGATTGGTATTGGTGGCACTGCTGAGAAAGCTGCTCTTTTAGCCAAACAATCACTAATGGAGTCGATTGATATTCAGGATTTACGCCAGCGGGGTGCATCGAATCGTATTGAAGCCTTGCGTTTGGAAATTATGGAGAAAGTGAATGATCTTGGTATTGGCGCACAGGGATTGGGTGGCTTGACCACTGTTTTAGATGTGAAAATAAAAGATTATCCAACCCATGCCGCCTCTTTACCCGTTTGCATGATTCCTAATTGTGCCGCGACACGTCATACGCATTTTGTTTTGGACGGGTCGGGAGCTAGCTTGCAAACTCCGCCTGAGTTAAGTGACTGGCCTGATATTAGTTATCAAGCAGGTTCGCAAGCGATACGGGTTAATTTGGACACACTAACCCAAGCTGAAATGGAGCAATGGCCATCGGGTGCAGTTTTATTATTATCAGGGAAAATGCTAACAGGGCGTGATGCGGCGCATAAACGTTTGATTGAATTATTGAATAAAGGCGAGTCATTGCCAATTGATTTAAAAGGACGCTTTATTTATTACGTTGGCCCTGTTGATCCTGTTGCTGATGAAGTCGTAGGTCCAGCAGGACCAACAACAGCAACACGGATGGATAAGTTTACTCCGCAAATATTAGCCCAAACAGGACTAATGGGGATGATTGGCAAAGCCGAAAGAGACACGGTTGCGATTGAGGCGATTAAAAAACATAAAAGCAGTTATCTTATGGCAGTGGGCGGTGCGGCTTATCTGGTATCTAAAGCGATTATTGGCGCAGAAGTTAAAGCCTTTCCTGAGCTAGGAATGGAAGCAATTTATGAGTTTGAAGTTAAAGACATGCCCGTGATGGTTGCTGTTGATTCTAAAGGAATATCCGTGCATAAAACAGGACCAAAAGAATGGCAAACAATTATTCAAATGAAGAGGTGTAGGTAATCATATAATAATAAAAATATATATCTTTCTGGAAGCTAATAGCAAGGCGGTATAGAATGATCCTTTAGTAAGGGAGAAGATGTTGATGATAATTCTCTCTTGAATTTGAAAAATAAATAAATTTTCGGGGATGATAATGAAAAAAATATTCACTGGCCTTGCACTAGCAATAACAACACTACCTGTTTTTGCTAATGATGTTCAAATACCTGCTCCTACCGCACCTGTTATGCCTTCGGTAATGATGCCTAAAGCACCGCCTATGGGGAAGATGCAAGCGCCTCAGATGCCGAATATGAAGCAGTTCTACGGTGGAAATAACGGTTCTAATTGGAAAATGCCAACTATGAATTGGGGCAATAATGGCGGTAATGGCTCTAGTTGGAAAATGCCAACTATGAACTGGGGCAATAATGGCGGTAATGGCTCTAGTTGGAAAATGCCAACTATGAACTGGGGTAATCATAATCCAGTTTGGAATGGAGCGCCCATGTATATGGCAGTGCCTATGGCACCTACAGCGCCTATGATGAAACCTGTTGCTCCAAAAATGAATACTCCTCAACAAGCGCAAGCTGTGCTAGCACAGCAAAAAGCAATGGAGTCTAAGCCAGTAAAAAAACTCTCTGCGACTGATATTGTGCAATATAAAATAGAGCAAATGAAACGCTTAAATGCAGCGGTTGCAAAGCAACTTGCGGGTACAGCTAAAGAAGCGCCTAAGGTGGAAGCTCCAGCAGTAGCTAAATAGTCATTCAAGTAGTCATTAGATTATTAAAAATAATTAGTCTATACAATAGCTTCGCCAAATTTAAACTGTAAGATGGGTAAGGGACGTGCACGGAATAACTT
>WGBH01000123.1 GCA_015494435.1 Thiotrichaceae bacterium
GTGCTATAAAATTTAAACAACTTCATTTTAGCTATCAAAAAGACAATAACACTTCGCTATTTGAAAACTTTAATCTTGATATAAAAGCAGGTGAAAAAATAGCACTTGTGGGGCAATCTGGCTCAGGAAAAACCTCATTAACAAAATTGCTGTTTCGTTTTTTTGATCCACAACGGGGGAGTCTTGAGTTTGATGGTATCAATGCGAAAGACTTCACCCTAAAATCACTGCGTCAACAAATATCCTTAGTGCCACAACAACCTGAATTATTTCATCGTTCGATTAAAGATAATATTAGTTTAGGCGTTAATATCGATGCAAAAACACTGCGAAAAGTGGCACAACAAGCACGTTGTTTAGATTTTATTGAAAAGCTTCCGCATCAATTTGATACCTTAGTCGGTGAACGTGGGATTAAACTTTCAGGTGGAGAAAAACAGCGTATTGCCATTGCGCGCGCTTTTTTGCAAGATGCACCGATTGTGGTGTTAGATGAAGCCACTAGCGCCTTGGATTCACTGACTGAAAAGCAAATTCAAGTGGCTATTTTTGACTTAATCAAAGATAAAACGTCGATTGTAATCGCACACCGCCTGTCTACTATTTTACGCATGGATCGCATTATTGTTTTGGATCAAGGTAAGATTATTGAGCAGGGGAGTCATCAGGAATTACTTGATCTTAAAGGTAATTATTATGCAATGTGGCAACATCAAAGTGGGGAGTTTATTGCTGATTGATATTGAAAAATTATATTTCCATTCACTTTAAATTTTCCGCTTATGAACAGTTTCTCTAAAAAAATTCTACACTGGTACGATCAACACGGTCGTACTGATTTACCTTGGCAACAGAATATTACCCCTTATCGCGTCTGGCTTTCTGAGGTGATGTTACAACAGACACAGGTTAAAACGGTGATTCCTTATTTTCAGCAATTCACAAAACAGTTTGAAACGGTTGAAGCGTTGGCGAATGCGTCAGAGGATCAGGTATTAAAGCTTTGGTCAGGCTTGGGTTATTACAGTAGAGCGCGTTATTTGCATCAAGCTGCAAAACAGGTTTGCGATGATTTTTCAGGGCGTTTTCCTGACAATATGGAACAGATGCAATCATTGAAAGGGGTAGGGCGCTCAACGGCTGCGGCTATTTTATCAATTGCTTTTGAACAACCAGAGGCGATTCTCGACGGTAATGTCAAACGTGTATTAACGCGTTATGAGGCGATTGAAGGTTGGACAGGTAAAGCGTCGGTATTAAAGCGGTTATGGGCTGTTGCAGAAGAATATTTACCCACTTCTCGTAATCGGGATTATACCCAAGCGATAATGGATTTAGGGGCAACTGTATGTACACGTAGCAAACCAAGCTGTGCGGTTTGTCCATTGCAATCGGGTTGTACTGGCTTTAAACAAGGGAATATGACGGATTATCCTACTCCTAAAAAGAAAAAAGCGTTACCTGAAAAGCAAATAATTATGCTGATATTAAAAAATCCACAGCATGAAGTATTGATGCAAAAGCGTCCTCTAATCGGTATTTGGGGTGGTTTATGGTGTTTTCCTGAGTTCAAAACAGAGCAAGAAGTGACAAAATGGCTAAACAAACAAAATAGCAAGGCGAAGCGAATAGAGAAACGTGCCTCTTTTCGTCATACTTTTAGCCATTTTCACTTATCTATTCAACCTTTAATTATGCAATTGGAATCCCCATTAAAAGAAGGTGTGATGGAGGATGATAGTAGCCTCTGGTATAACCTTAACACAGAATTTGAAGGTGGCCTTGCGTCACCCGTACAAAAACTTTTACAGGAAATAAAATCATGACACGACTTGTCAACTGCGTAAAACTTGGTAAAGAAGCCCCTGGACTAGAGCGTCCTACTTATCCTGGTGACTTAGGCAAAAGAATTTTTGAGAATGTCTCGCAAGAAGGATGGAAGTCTTGGGTGGGTCATCAAACGATGTTGCTCAATGAATACCGCTTATCGCCGATTAACCCTAAAGATCGTAAATTTTTAGAAGAAGAAATGGAGAAATTTTTCTTTGGTGATGGCGCATCAAGCGTTGATAATTTTGTACCTAAATAAAATAATCTACTAACGTTCTGTTTATTTTGTCACAAATAAAACATGATTATCATCACTATACGCTGTACTGGCAATTTGCCGTGCAGCAGCGAGTAGCTCTGGCATAACCTGTTTATTACTATTTACTTTTAATATTGCACCTGTTGCTATCGCCTTTAACTCCTTTTTTAATTCAAGAACATGCAAAGGGCAGGCAATACGCTCTATTGAAATCTCTTTCTCAAATTTAGTCTTAATTGTTGTTTTCATTTTGTTTATTTCCTTGGAATAGTCTTACTCAGTACGCACTATCGAGTATTTAAGACTCAACTGATATAATTCTTTTATGAAATCACTACTACAATTATTTATTCCCCCCGCTAATACCACGTCGCTAACAGAAAAACTTATCTCTGGGTTGGCAGGTTTTTTAGGTATTGCCCTTGTTATTCTAATTAGCCAGTTGTTCCTACCAAGAGAAGATATGCCGTGGATTGTTGCGTCGATGGGGGCATCCGCAGTGTTATTATTTGCCGTCCCCTTTGGACCGTTATCACAACCTTGGTCTTTTGTGGGTGGGCATCTTATCTCTGCTTTTATTGGGATTACAGTGGCTAAAATTATCCCTGATATCGTAATTGCATCGGCGCTTGCTGTAGGGTTGGCCATTTCTTTGATGTATATCAGTTCTTGTTTACACCCCCCCGGCGCTGCAACTGCATTAGTGATGGTGGTAGGTAGCCCAATGATATTGGAAATGGGTTATCATTTTTTAATTTTCCCATTAGCAATCAATCTTGTGGTCATGCTTGGCTTTGCTCTTTTTATTAATAATATATTACCCCGACGTTATTATCCGAATACATTGAAAGCTTATCGAGATAAGCAACAAACGCATAAGACAGAAAAAAACAAGCATCCAATGACGCTAAGCGTTAGTCGAGAAGATATTAAATATGCCTTAAAAGAAATGGATGCTTATATTGATGTCTCTAATGAAAATTTAAGCCATATCTTTAATCTCTCTGCAACCCATGCTCGACGTAAAAAGATGGGGGAAATCTATGTTAAAGATATTATGACGACAGACGTTATTACCGCAGAGTATGGTGATACATTAGAAAGTATTTGGGAGCTAATGGCAAAGCATAAAATCCGCAGTATACCCATTACTGATAGGCTAAATCGCTTGGAAGGTATTGTAACCATTGCAGATTTTTTGAATCAGGTAAAAGTCCCCACGAAAGAGCGATTAAAAGAACGTCTTGAGAGTTTCATTAAACCAACCAAAGGAACAACAACAGATAAGCCTGAATACGCAGGGCATTTAATGAAAACCAAGCTTATTACCATCTCCCCAGAGCAACATATTCTTGATTTATTTCCTATTTTTTATGAAAAAGGAATTCATCATTTACCCGTTGTGCGTGAAGACAAGCAACTGGTTGGTATTATTACCCCCAAGAATTTACTGCTTGCACTGCATGCTGATTTACAGACCTAACGCTCATTAACTTTGCTGGACGGGTTTTGTAAACCCCTTTGCTGGATGGGTTTTGTAAACCCGTCCACATCGTTTAAAATTTGTTTTGTGTGATTCGCATAAGCTAAAGCTTGGACTCCTGTGGAAATTTAATAGGGTTTAAAACGGAACGAATTTGTGTTGCTTGTAAGATTTTCCGCTTTATTCCCAAATGCAATATGGCTGTATCAGAAATAATCTCCAGTTGTTTTTTAGCGCGTGTAATGCCCGTATAAATTAATTGTTTGCTTAAAATGGGCGTATCTTCTGTTGGTAGAATCATTAAAACGCGTTCAAACTCGGAGCCTTGGCTTTTGTGAATGGTCATTACCCATGCGGTTTCATGTTGAGGTAATCGCACAGGAGAGAAGGCTTTTTCACCTTCATTGGTTTGAAACCATACTTTTGCTTGTCCCATATTATCGAGTAGGGTAATGCCAATATCACCATTAAATAGCCCTGTGCGATAACTGTTTTCAGTAATCATAATGGGGCGACCATGATACCAACGTTTTCCCGTATAAAGCTGTTTTTGTTGTGATAGTTGTTTTTCTAATTGAATGTTTAAATAAGTGCTGCCATTGAGTCCTTTGCGTAATGCGCTTAAAATGCGGAAGTGATTGAATGCTTTAAACAAATCATTAACTGATGCACCTGATTTTAAGGTTTGAAGATAATGTGTCCAAGGGGAAAGGAGTTGCTTGATAGTGAATTTTGTTGGGAGCAATAAATGCACATCGGTAAATTTTTTATTCTCTAAAATGGCGAGAGCTTCACTTGTATTGCCCTGATTTACTGCGGTAGATAATTTACCAATGCCACTGGTATCATCAAAACGCCAGCTTTTAAGCAAACGGACAATATGATGATCAATAGAGGTAGATTGATCTTTAGCGGTTAGCTTATTTTTTTCTAAATGATGCCCTATTGTCTTTTGTAGATAATCAACCCTTTTTGCATCGTATTGATTATCTGCTAAAGCACATAAATCAGTAAAAACTGACCCCGTTTCCACTGAGGAAAGCTGATCTTTATCGCCTAATAGAATAATCTTTGCTTGTTTTGGAATGGCTTCAAATAATTTAGTCATTAAAGCTAGATCAATCATTGAGGCTTCGTCAATAATGACAATATCGGTTACAAGAGGATTTTGTTTATTAAAACGAAACTCAATACTATTAGGAATATAGCCTAATAAACGGTGCAGGGTACTGGCATCTTGTGATAATTGTTCTTTAATCTTCGTACTAAATTTATTACCTTCGCGTTGAATGGACTCACGTATTGACTCACTCATACGCATTGCTGCTTTGCCTGTAGGCGCTGCTAGTGAAACACGTAATGGGTGTTGTGGGTTGGAGAGTTGCTGTTGCTCAATAAGCAAGGCTAAAATACGAGTGATGGTGCTTGTTTTACCTGTCCCTGGACCGCCAGAGATAATGAGAAAAGGTGATATCAACGCTAAAGCCGCTGCTACTTGTTGCCAATTAAGCGCGTTATCATTGTTATCTTGTGAAAAATAATGCTCAAGACGCTCTTTAATCCATTCTTCTTTTTTTGTGCTCTCAAAGGATAAGCGTGCGCTGATTTGATCAGCTAGACGCTGTTGATACAACCAATAACGGCGGAAATAAAGATACCCTTTGTCCAGTATAAGCGGTTTATAATCGTTGTCTTTTCCCACGACCTTGTTGGTCAATAGCGCATTTTCCTGTTCAACAGGACAAGCTAGTGCAATAAGACCTTTGCGGGTCTGCTTGCTTATCTGCAATGTCATATTGCGTAATAGATCATTTTTTTTATGGTTTAACTGTTCTAATAGATCAGCTAATTGATAATCTAATGCTTCATATTCTACTATTTCATTGTTTTTCTTATTGCTCATTTCTTATTGGCTCATTCAAACGTATTGTTATTGCAATAATTAGCTGAAATATTCATCGGTAAGTTGACACCACCAATGTCCGATCAGTATATGGGCTTCTTGTATGCGCGCGGTAATATCACTCTCGACGGTGATTGTATATGGCTGGATATTTGCTAATTTTCCGCCTGTTTTTCCCGTTAGTATAATGATATTGATGTTTTTATTTTGTGCCATTTTAACCGCTTCGATAATATTTTCACTATTACCAGAGGTAGAGATGGCGATTAAACAATCCCCTTTGTTGCCTAATGATTCAATTTGGCGTGAAAAGACCTGTTTAAATCCAAAATCATTCGTGTGCGCCGTTAAAATGGAAGTGTCGGTTGTCAATGCAATAGCAGGTAAAGGTCTACGTTGATTCACATAACGCACCATAAATTCTGTAGCAAGATGCTGACAGTCGGATGCACTACCACCATTGCCACAAAGGAGAATTTTATTGCCTTTTTGAAAGGTCTCAATAATTAATAAACCCGTGGCTTCAATAAGGGTACTTTGTTTGTATAAATGTTGAATGACACTTTGGTGTTCGGTAATAATGCTTGTAAAGGAATTCAAAATTTTATATTCCAAATTTTTGCTTAAAAGTGCAAAAGAGTTATCTTAAAAGCTGATTAGCATAAGTGGCAAGATCAGCATAAATAGGCAGGTGTTTAGGCAGTTGTCCTTGTCTTAATGTCCGCTCTCCTTTGCCTGTTTTAACGAGAGCAAAGGTTATTTTTGCCATTGTTGCTGCTTGAAAATCATTGATTGTATCACCAATCATCATCGTGTTTTCAGGCTTGATACTCAACTTTTTAATAATATGAATAAGCATTCCTGCCTTTGGTTTGCGACATTCACAGTTGGCATTTGGAAGGTGAGGACAAAATTCAATTTGATCAATGTTCCCCCCTAATGGAGTTAATAAGTTCTGCATTTTCTGATGCATCGCCTCTAATGAGGCAAGATCATAATATCCTCGCCCAATTCCTGACTGATTAGTGGCAATTGCAATCAGGTAACCTGCTTTATGCAAGCGTGACATTGCCTCTAGACTTCCTTTGATAGGAATCCATTCCTTCGGTGATTTTATATAGGCATCTGAGTCATGATTGATAACACCATCACGGTCGAGAATAATGAGTTTTTTTGACATGATTATTTGAAAATATAAGGTTATAACCCCCTTCTATCTTTAATTAAGGGGGCGTTGCTATTTAATGGATTGGTTTTTAATAAATATCAGATATTGAAGGTTATTATAGGGCAATATCCACTAGTAATAATGGGCTTTATCCAATAAGATGCGCGTTGCTATATTTTTTTAACGCTAAGGAGAAGAAAAATGTCTAAATTATTTTCAGAAGAGTGGATGAATGCACTTAAAGATGCTTGGAACAATGAACCTGAGGTCAAAGATAAGCTAGCAGAGATTGGTTTTAACTCTGTTATTACCTGTGGTTTTAAAGAGGATGAAGAGCCTGTTGGTGTGTTTGTGGTAGAAAATGGTGAATGTGTTAGTGCGGGTAGTTATAATGGAGAAAAACCTGATTGGGATATGAGAGCAAGTAATAAAGACTGGTTGAAGTGGGTTAATAAAGGCATTGGCATTATGGGAAGCGATATGCTAGGGATGGGGAAGGCCTATGCATCAGGTGCACTTAAATTCAAAGTAGGCGATTACGGTGCAATGATTAAAAATCCTAAAATGGCAGGTCCTTTTGTAAAAAGCTTTAGCTTAATGAAAGCTATTGACACGGATCAGTAGTTATTTGATACTCGGGGGGGGGATGGGTTTTAAGCATTCCAACGGGGTTACAA
>WGBH01000124.1 GCA_015494435.1 Thiotrichaceae bacterium
GCATAATACGGATGGATATAGAGACTGTCAAGCAGGTAATTCAATTAATTTTAGGTTTTTCATTCCACCTTGATTAAGGATGAAAAATGCCAGTATAAACGGTAGTTTTCAGAAGGTTTCAGAAGGTTTCAAGTAATTTTAAGTTACTGAGACTGTGTAGGGCTTATATTGGTTGAATTAAATCCAAATAGGTTTGTTCTGTCATCACCTCTGTTCCTAAGGATTGGGCTTTTTCAATTTTTTTAACGCCTACTTTTTTACCTATAATGAGTATGTCGGTCTTTTTATTGACGCTTGCTTGCACTTTCGCACCTAAATCCAAAGCTCTTTCCTTCATTATATTGCGTGGTTGACTCATTGCGCCTGTGAAGACTAATGACTTTCCATTGATAGGATTGTCTTCTATTACTTGTTCTTTTTGATCGGTTATTATCAAATTAAACTCAAGTTTTAATAAGGATTGAAGACTATCCCATTTGCTTTTTAGTGAGATTGGAATCGCTTTTGCAGTAATTGGACCGAAGCCATTAATGTTTGCAATATCTTCTGAGGTTAGCTCAATAATTTTTTCCAGAGGATATTCTTTTAATAATTTACGGGAGTCGCCGCGTCCTAAGTGTTGAATACCAAAGGCTGCTAAAAAACGCCAGTCTTCTACTGCTTCGGTGCGAGAGCGTTTTAATTGTGCAACTAAATTGCTTGACTGTTTTTCTCCGAAACCCATTGCTTTAAATTCATTCTCCGACAGAGCATAAATTTTTTCCAGTTGTGTGATGTTGTTAGAGACTAAAACTTCAATCGTTTTGGGTCCAAATAAATCAATATTCCCTAATACACGAAAGAAATGCTGTAAATGTGCTTCGGTCTGAGCAGTGCAATTCTGCCCTTGGCAAATAAGAAAGTCTCGTTCCATTTTAGCATCTGCATTACAAGCAGGGCATTGATGAGGAATAACGGCATCTTCGCCAGTTTTAACCACTGCTAAGAGTTTGGGAATGACTTCACCACTGCGCACAATCTCTATTTTTGCCCCAATGCCTACATTTAGATTTTTAATATTTCCTGCATTATGTGCAGTGACATTTGAAATATCCGCGCCTGATAGGTTAATGGTTTCAACATTGAGTACAGGTGTAATACGTCCTGTGCGTCCTGTTTGCCATTTTATTTTATTGACGGTTGTTATGGCTGTCTCGCCTTTTGTTTTCTTGGCTATTTGCCAGTTATGATGGTGATTGGTTGAACCTAATTCATCGCATACCGCTTGGTTGAGTAGATCAATGACACTTCCGTCAACAGGGTATTCACAGCTTGACTCAATTTCTTCACATAGGGCATTTATTTGAGTTGATAACTCTTGATAAGTGCATTCTTTTGCGGTTAATGTTTGATAGGGAACAAAGTGAATTACCTTATTTTCCAATGCTTCTTTGGCTTGTTCTGATAAAGTATCAGCCCCAATTAACCCCGCTACAAAATTACGCGGATGGGAAAATTGGTCACTCAAATTATCAATAAAATAGCGTGCTTCTATAACGATCTCACCATTTCCCGTATTTTTACCACCAATTGCGACTAAACCACGCTCTAAATTATGAGTAATATCATTGCCTAATAATCCATTGCCTCGCGTTGCTAGAATATCATCTTCATAACGAGCCGCCATGCCATCAAGTTTGGGTGTAATACGAAAACGTAAATCCTCCGCTTTTACATTTATGCCTTCTGCATGGCGAATAATGCGCTCAATAAAAATAATAATTTCTTCTTGAGTATAGGCTTTATTCGTTGAAAGCATTGGTGTTTTATGACGAATTTTAGCCGTCCCCAAATCATTGTCAATTTCAACAGTTTTTAGAAAGGGATGATCAGGGTCTCGTTTTACCAACTCAGCATAATAAACTTGATCATAGGTATCATCGTCAATAACAGGACTCCCTTTACGGTAAGCGTTATTTGCATAAATTAGCCACTCCACCAGTTTCTTGGTTGACAATTCAGCAACAGGTTTACTTTGATCTATCATAAAAAATGATTCCTTTACTTGTTTTTGTTGTGGAAAATGTTTAGCTATTGTTCTGTAAGTACATAATCTTAATTGAATTTTTACATCATTCAGGATAAAAAAAATAAAATGGTATTTTTATGCTTTTACACCTTGTCGAACATTTTTGTTTTTTTATCCCTCAACGCTATCTATTTGCTTAAAAATTAGAGATTTATTAGTTCAATTTATATACAATTCGTCCCTCGATAAAATCTACTAAGTTTTGGAAAATAAAAAATAATTATCTAAAATCATGGATTTCGTACTAGGCTATGTGCAATTTCAATGAAACTTAATGAAACTTAAATCAGTTAAAAAACACATATAGCTATGTCAATTTTACAAAGTTTAAAA
>WGBH01000125.1 GCA_015494435.1 Thiotrichaceae bacterium
ATTATATTGAGCTGTTTCTTACCCTTATTAAAGTAGTTGAATTTTTTATCATTTAGTAAGAGTGTCGATTAATTTTTAAAATATTAATTAAGTATTCTTATAAGCGGTGTTTAATTTATGATAAGTATACGTTTTCTTTTTTGCTTAAAATTTGTAGGTCATCTAAAATTGATTGAATGATAATGACAAAAGGAAGCAAAGAATGTCAAAGGATAAAGGCAGCAAAACCTTACAAAGATATTTTATCGCAGGAATAGCTATTCTATTTTTAGTGCTTCTTTATTTATTTTTATCGGGTCATCTTAATTTTAATAAAGACAGTTCCTTACTTAACTTTACCCGCACACCTAGCTCCTTGAATAACTCCAAACCTGATAATACGACTAGCAATATAGCTAATCAACAGGATAGTGAAAAAAGCTCTGAAACAATAAGCTCAGATAAAAGTTCTGATGTTTCTCCTTTCCTCAATCTTCCATCACTTAAAAGTAATTCAAATGCCTCTAAGCAACAGATGGTTGCGGATACAATTTATACAGCTCCTGATAATAAAGAGCATATAGCAACAAAATCCGACGCCCAGATTAGTCAAAAAGCAACTGCGTCAG
This sequence comes from Thiotrichaceae bacterium, assembly GCA_015494435.1. Lineage (GTDB taxonomy): Bacteria > Pseudomonadota > Gammaproteobacteria > Thiotrichales > Thiotrichaceae > JAGLBW01. The sequence goes on from WGBH01000125.1 coordinate 609, forward strand.
AAACAGCTTCTTTGCATCAGCCAAACAAATCCACCTCACTTCTCTATAAACTTCCTGATGGTCGGGATGTAAAAATCTCTCCTAATACTTTTGCTTATAAATTTAAACAAGCAATTGAAAATAATACAGTGGGAAAGCCTATTATTTTTGATCGAGTCTATTTTACCTCTGGTTCAGAAAAATTAAGTAAGCGATCTACTATTCAAATATTGGAAACAGCCGCTTTATTAAATACTTATAAGAGGATTAATATCTCAATTCGTGGACATTCCGATAATAAAGGCTCCTCTAAAAATAATTCCCTTCTCTCTTTATTACGTAGTGGGAGTATGAAAAAAGCATTGATTAATCTAGGTGTTGATCCAAGGCGGATACAAATTGAAGGCGTGGGAGATCAAGAACCGATTGCTAGTAATAAAACTAAACGGGGACGTAGAAAAAATCGGCGAATTGATTTAATCATCAGACCTTAACAATACCCTCGCTAATCGTACTTTGTAGATACTCTCTCCCAAGTCCAGCAAAATCTACATTTTGTCGCTATACCGTTATATAGAACTGAATCCAGTACGAACAGGAATGGTTGATGATCCTGCGGATTTATAGCTGGTCAAGTTATGGCTGTAACGCTTCGGGTATTTATACAGAGCTACAAACGTCGCATGAAGACTATTTACGCCTTGGAAATAAAACTTTTTATCTTGCCTCTCAAAGCTCTGACTGGATGGCGACAATTGACGTTAAAAACCTAAAAATTATCAAGCAAATTAAAATAGAAATTTATAGATATCCATTATTACTTTTAGCTAGAGTAAATTAATGGATATCCTATTTTCTTATAATGCTGGCTCGCGTGGGGACTAGGCAACATTCCACATCCAATATTTTAGGATGCGGAATTTGAGGTTTTATGGATTATTTTTTGCGTAAGGAAGAATAGTATTATTGTAATAATCTGCAATATCCTGTAAAGCTTGTCTCCGCTTAGCCATTGCATGAATAATATCAGGGTTTTTAAACTGATTACTAGTATATAATCTATCATTTGGGTCATTTAAAGTAAGCAAATCAGACCAATTCGTTAATAAAATTTGATCAGTAAAATTTTCTACTTTTTTCAAAAATACTTTGACATATTGTTTCATCATTGCATCTTGTACATAATTAGAAGAAATATTAAAAATACTTATATCCTTACCAAAATTAAATGCATATTTTCCTTTTAAACAAGAAAAATAATAGGTCTTACCTTGACTTACAATCTTACAATCTCTATCGTTATAGACAGGAGTACATACGGCTTGTCCTTGACAAGTTAATAGGTAGTTTTTAAAGACTATGAAATTAGCCTCTATATTTAATATATCCCGATTAAGATTTCTGAGGCGATTGAAAATCGTTAACATTGTATTTGTTGTATCAACATTACCCTGTGCAATATTATAAAATGTATTTGCTGTTTTGATGGATCTATTTTTATCTCGAAAATAGTGGCTATTCGGATTAAAGTATTTATCCCATGCTTGGAACATAGTGGGATCAAGCGTATTTTGTCGCTCAATTTCTATGATAATATCATCACGTAATCGGGCGGTTTGTATACCCAATACGCCCCTCTCATCAATTATCTGATAATTTAACTGTCCTTCTTCACGAAGATTAGAAATTGCTACCGCATCCTCTTGCGTTGTATCTTGAATTCCTATTTCTTCTAAATATCCTTCCTGTTCTTCAAGTGGTACTGAGTCTTCAAGATTAGCGGGCAATAAAACTTCATTATCAATTATTTCAGTTGTCGGTGTTAAAAGATTATCTTCAACTTCAAATAATGATTCAGCCTGCAAGTTTTGTAAGTTAATTGTGGCAAATGAAAAGAATAATATACTTGAAATAATTAGTTTCTTGTTTTTCATGCTATCACATCTCCTAAAAATTATAGATAAAATGACATATGTCATTTGCTAATCATAATCTTTAATTTTTAGAAAAAATGTGAACTATTTACTATTACCTCTTTAAAACCTTTAATATGTTGAGGTGAGGCACGACGACTTTGCATGGAGTAGTCCATTGAACCAAATTCATGACAATTACGGCATTCAGGTGAATCAACGCTTTTCATGTGTCGCTGTTCGATTTTTACCATGCTGAGGCGATAGTCTCTAAATTTTTTGGGTGTATCGACAGTACCGACAATTTTGTGGAATACTTAACGCAATGCTTCGATTTTGCGGATAATTTTATGCACCCATTCTTTAGGCACATAACAATCGGGACAGATTTCTCTAACACCTGTGCAGTTTTGATAGTGGATAGTCTGGTGGTATTCGACGTAGACATTATCTTTCATTTCATGGCATGAGATACAAAAAGATTCTTTATTGGTCATTTCCAGCGCGGTAGGTCGGCTAAGATGTGCTATTTATTTTTAGATAATTTTTAATACTTTATTGATAGCCATTAATCGAATCAAATAGCTCTGGTACAATCAATGAGATCTGCGGAATAAAGGTGATTAACATCAGGAAGAAAAGTAATAGTAATAGCCAAGGGAGGGAGGCACTGATTGCCCATCCCATTGGTTTTTTTGTTATCCCTGCGATAACAAAGAGGTTAAGTCCTACAGGTGGTGTGATCATGCCAATTTCCATATTCACCACCATAATAATGCCGAGATGAATGGGATCAATGCCAAGTTTTGTGGCAATTGGGAACAGGATGGGAGCCATAATAAGCAAAATGGCAGAGGGTTCCATAAAGTTGCCAGCGATTAGTAGCAATATATTGACGACGAGCAAGAATCCCCAAGTGGGTAGACCCCAAGTAATAATCATTTCAGCGATATGGTGTGGAATACGCTCAGAGGTGAGGACATGTGCAAACAAGATCGCATTTCCAATAACAAATAGCAACATAATGGAGACTTTAGAGGCATCCATAATCACTTTGCGTATCTCTTTATCAAAAATACTTTTAGGAAAGGCTTCAAGTATTTTGTAGCTATTGCGTATAAGCGCTGTGCCTAATGCTTCCCCCTTTTTTTTCCAAGGGACATTTTTTAGTGGACCAATATCTCGATAACCAAACACAGCAATCAAAAAGGCATATACAGTTGCAACAGCGGCCGCTTCTGTGGGACTGGCGATACCACCGTATATTGCACCCAGTACAATAATAATCAACATTAATCCACCTAATGCAATTAAGCCTGATTTTGCGATTTTCTTAAAACCTGGAAAAGGAGATGAGGGTAAGTTTTTAATGCGCGCATAAACATAAATGGTGATCATTAAAAACAGTCCCATTAAAATACCAGGGAGCATACCCGCCATAAACAGGCGTGCTGCCGAAACTTCGGTTGCAGCGGCATAGACCAACATAACGATTGACGGTGGGATTAAAATGCCTAATGTACCTGCGGTACTGATAACACCAGCGGCAAATTTTTCGGGATAACCAACGCGCTGCATTCCCACAATAACGATTGTGCCAATGGCAGCGACAGTTGCAGGGGAAGAGCCTGAAACGGCTGCAAATAGCATACAGGCAAGTACCCCTGCCATTGCCAAACCACCACGAATATGCCCGACAAGATCCACTGCAAAGTCGATAATTCGCCGTGCTACGCCGCCAGTGGAGAGGAAGGCTGAGGAAAGAATAAAGAACGGGATAGCAAGGAAGGTATAATGCTCAGATAAAGCTTCAAACAGTTTTAAGGCAATGGATGCAAGTGAATCGTCAGAGAAGAACAAAATAGTGACAACGCTTGAAAAACCCAGTGATACGGCAACAGGTACGCCAATCATCATACATAAAAAAAGTAAGGCGAAGAGGATTGGGATAACATAAGAGTCCATTATTCAACACCTTTTATAGTTTATTCACTTTCTTTTATTTGCTTGGCAAGTTCAAGAGATTCTTCTGCTTCATCAAGATGAGAAAAGCCTTCGACATCGCCTTTGAGTATTCTAATAAAGAGCTGGATAAAACGGTAAAGTAATAAAATAAAACCAATCAGAACAATACTTTCAGTGATCCAGCGTTTGTATTCCAAATCCTCCATTTCAATCCCGATTTTTTTCAATTTAGCAAGGTAATGCCAAGCTGCGATCATAAAAATAATACTGTAGGCGATGCACACCGTAACCGATAACAAGCCCATTGCACGACGAATGGTTTTTGGAAAAAGCTTTACAAAGCTATCCACGCCAATATGTGCGCTGACTTTTACCCCATAAGATGCGCCAAATAGAACAAACCACGCCATTATATAAAGCGTCACTTCTTGCGACCAAGCAATACCACTATTAAAACCAAAGCGCATTACCACATCGAGAAAAACCAGCAAAGTCATAGCAACTAAAAAGAGTGAAAGAAAGGTTTCTTCCAGTTTATCAGTAATCTTAGCAAGCATACTTTTATCCTTATTGTTCTATTTATATTTTTAATCATTATTTTTATTCTAATCATACCACCTCATTGCGAGAGACTTGATTAGCGAATCAACGAGGAAGCAATCACTTAACTTTTAACACATACTTTAAAGGGATTGCTTCGTTGTTTATAAATAAAGTCACAAAGCACCTTACAATGACGTAAGGATGACAAATTTTAGAGATTACTCTTTATTAGCATCAATTGCCGCTTTAAGATTATCTTCACCAACGATGTCTTTGAAATCATTCCAAACAGGTTTCATTGCCGCTACCCACTTAGCGCGTTCTTCAGACTTTAGCTCAATAACGGTAGTGCGTTTACTATCAATAATTGCCTGTTTATCACTTTTAGCTTTTTCTGCTGCCACTTTATTACCAAAAGCAATCGCCTCATCTAGTGCTTTTTTTAATTCACTACGAACATCATCAGGTAAACCGTTCCAAAATTCGGCTGAGGTAACAACCATATAATCTAAAAGACCATGGTCAGATGCGGTGATATAAGGCTGAACTTCATAAAATTTCTTAGAACGAATATTCGACCAAGTATTTTCCTGCCCATCAATCGCTTTGGTTTGTAACAGTGAAAACACTTCAGAATAAGGCTTTTTTAGCGGTGTTGCACCAACGGCCTCAAACTGCTTTGCTAATACATCTGATGACATAATGCGGAATTTCAAACCTTTCGCATCTTCTGGTACATGCAATGGTTTAGAGGCTGAAAGCTGTTTCATACCATTGTGCATATAACCTAAACCGATTAAACCTTTTTTCTCAACCGTTTTAAGCAATGCTTGACCTACCGAGCTTTGTTGAAAACGCTCAGCAGCTGCCATATCTTTAAACAAAAAGGGTAGATCAAAGATTTGTAGTTTCTTTGTGTATTTTTTAAATTTGGAAAGCGATGGGGAGGCTAATTGAACATCGCCAAGCAATAAGGCTTCAAGCACTTTATTATCACCAAAAAGCTGACCATTAGGATAAATTTCTACTTCTACCTTGCCCTTTAAACGCTTATCAACAAGTACTTTAAACTTTTTCACCATTTGACCTTTGGGCGTGTTTTCTGCAACAACGTGTGAAAATTTGAGTTTAATTGGAGTAGCTTGAAGCGCCAATGAAAGCATTAAAATAATCGCCGTAGTTAAACCAAATAATATTTTCTTCATAAATTAAAAGTCTCCTTTGCTGGCATTCCACCCGATGCCTGTTTTTTGTAAAATAGATATTAACGCCCCTATCTTTTAGTACAATTTTAAGCACACTGCTTATTTAATTTTAACTTAATCTACAATTTCATCTGAACTTTTAAGGGAAATAATAATCAAAGTCCTCCACGCATGAATATTGTATTATACTTTCTTCTTTACGCTTTAGTGAAGCTAATACATCAACTCAGGATGTCTTATTTCTATGAATACTATTGAAAAACGAACCGCCGTATCACTCGCTGCTATTTATGCTGTGCGTATGCTGGGTCTATTTATGATCTTGCCTGTGTTTACACTCTATGCCAAGAATATTCCTGATACCACACCGTTTTTGATTGGATTAACCATTGGTATTTATGGATTAAGCCAAGCGATGTTACAAATTCCACTGGGGTTATTATCCGATAAAATAGGTCGTAAACCTGTGATTGTGGGTGGTTTGCTTGTCTTTGCGATTGGCAGTGTGGTCGCTGCTATTTCCACTGATATAGGCATGTTAATTTTAGGTCGAGCGATTCAAGGCTCAGGGGCTATTGCGGCCGCAACAATGGCATTAGCCGCAGATTTAACCCGTGAGCAACATCGCGCTAAGGTAATGGCTATTATTGGTATGACTATTGGTATTTCTTTTTCTGTTGCAATGATTATTGGTCCTATTATTAGTCAATGGGGCGGGTTAAGTGCTATTTTTTGGGTAACAACTGCATTGGCTTTGATCGGTATATTGCTTATTTTATTGGTCGTCCCTAATCCACCGACGTTACACTCCCATCGTGATGCAGGTATTATCAAAGGCTATTTATTATCGGCTTTACGCAATCCGACCTTAATACGAATGAATATTGGTGTCTTTATTCTGCATCTGATTCTTTCTGCCAATTTTATTGTTATTCCAACTGTTTTTCGTGATAACTTAGGCTTTAACACCATAGAACACTGGAAAATCTACTTACCTGTGTTATTACTCTCTTTTATTCTCTCTATTCCTTTGATTATCCTGGCTGAAAAATATCAGAAAATTAAACCCTTGTTTATTAGCTCTGTCACCTTATTAATCCTTGCCCAAACTGTAATGGGCTTCATGACAAATACTCTATTGATTTTATTAGTTGCTTTTTTAGTGTTCTTTATTGGCTTTAATTTCTTGGAGGCAGTACAACCTTCTCTTGTGGCTAAATACGCTAGTGTTAATAATAAAGGAACGGCAATGGGAATATTCTCTACCGCACAGTTTATGGGAAGTTTTATGGGGGGGTCACTTGGAGGGTTTATCTTAACTTACTGGGGAATTCGGGGGGTTCTATTCCTTGGTGCTATGATGGCGACATTATGGCTATTGCTTGCCGTTGGGTTACCCCGTCCTAAGTTTTATCAAAGTATTATTTTTAAACTCAATAAAACCGCTTTAGAAAATCCAAAACAAACTAGCCTGCAACTAAGTCAAGTCACAGGCGTTAAAGAAAGCGCACTTTCTTTGGAGGAAGGCACGGCTTATCTAAAAGTCGATAAAGATCTATTTTTAGAGGAAGCATTAAAGCCTTATACTCAATCCTCCAGTTTTTAACTCCAGATTTCTATTGACATGTTAATTTTTTAAAATTCAATAATTTATGTTATTTGTTTAAAAATAATCAGAGCGTACAATGCGTCTAACATCATATTTTCCTATAAAAGTATTAAAACGGAAAAATGATAAGATA
>WGBH01000126.1 GCA_015494435.1 Thiotrichaceae bacterium
CCATTCCCCAGATATATTAGGAAATTGTTCTGCTGAACAGACAGAAAGCATTACATACGATACAATGAATATTAAGGCAAAAAAAGATAGTTTTTTCATGCTCCCCCCTCCTTATTCATAGGAAAATTGATATTTCTTGTGCCTAACGACAAAGCTCACCTGCCCGCCGTGCAGCTACCGATAAGCTTTCTTAACGGCAACAAGCTTGAATCTACTACAAAATTCGGCGACGAGTTGCGGGTCAGGTGCAGCGCCTTGTTATGGCTTTATATTTTTATTTCTTTATATTTCAATGGGAGACTGAACTCTTGATGCAAAAACTCAACATAATTTTTTGCATCGGCATCAAGTGGATGCTCGCCTGCTATTACTATTTCTTTTGCATGCCTGAAGCCTGGCCAAAATGCATATTCAAATATTTGCCCTAATGCCTCTCTAATGCACGACTTAGCAGAACTTGCCACTTTAATTTCGTAGAAAATATATCCTTTATCAGTTTTTACAACAATATCAATCCTATTTCCGTTCCATGGATTTTCAACGCTAATATTTCCCGAACCATACTTTTTCGATAGTTCTTGATAAAGAGATTTCTGTAAAAACGAATGACGAACTGTTATATTTATTTCTTTTTCTTTTGATGATAATTTTCTATTTATAACCAATTTAGTATTAGTACGATCAAATTTAAATTTGTTATTATTAAGAATATCTCTTAACTCTGAAGCGTTTGAATCGCTCTCAATTTGAATATATACATCCAACAAGCTATCAAAAGTACTTAGCACATCTTCTAATTCTATATCTTTTACTAATTTCCCAATAAATATAAAAGTATTAGGCCTTATAAAATCATTAATGATCTCAACAACTGGCATAATATCACTACGTTCCTTGCCTTGCCATACCCACATTTTGTAATCATTAAAATAATCTGTATTTTCTCTAATTATACAATTAAGCTTCAAAATCTTCGGAAATAAAATTGATACGTCAGGCAATGACCTACTAGTTTCTAGTGAAAAAGCTATCCCATAACGAAAACCTTCTTCTTCAAAACCGATATTAAACTGTAATTCCTTGCGCCCACCATAGTGGAACGCCCATCCATCATCAGATATGGTGCTATCATGAAACAAGTTTTTGCTGGGGATACGTTTAAGCCCTTTAATATCTTTGCGTATTTTTTGAAGATCACCTATGCGATGATTGTTAGCAAGACTATTCAACTCTCCTGCTATCTCTCTGATATTCATGAGGTTATTCCCTTTGTTGCCATAACGACAAAGCTCAGTGGCGCCAATGGAGCGCAGCGGAATTGGCGTCCACTGCAGCGCCTTGTTCGGCGTAGCCGTTCATTTTACTTCATGATTTTCTATGGTTTTTGCTACCTTTTCAAGCCAGCAAATAAGGGTTTGAATTTCAGAATTCTCAAATTTTCGGTTTATCAATACCTTGAGTTCTCTGCCTGCTGGCTGAAATAGCCCTGTTTCCTCTGCCTCTTGCCATAGTAGATTCATTTCTGATTCAGGCACGTCCAATTTACTCAGCAGTCCCCCTCTGCCGACAAGAGCCGTGTAAACCGATTGCTTGAATACCGCTTTAGGTGGATAACCGTAACAAATGGCAACATGCACCCCATTTTTATCTACGTTCATTGAGAATCCTTTTGTTCCCCAGTGGATAGGGAATGAATTCTCGGATGCGAAATTGAGGATTTGCCCCAAAACTTCTTTGCCGTTCTCATCCAAAGACTCCATAAATGAATCTTGCGAGACAATAGGCAAAGCTCCTGAAGTTATTTGTTTTATTTTTGATGGTTCTTTTCCAACTACAATGTCATATGATAAAAGATGCTTGCCTCCATTGCCTTGAAAATATGAAAATTCAAGACATGTCACCCTCATTCCTTTTTTGCGCAGGAAAGATGCGGTTTGCCTAATTTCTCCAGTGATACGCTGGCCAACAAGCACAATACGTTGATCTTTATTGAATGAAACTGCTTCATCAGGAGAAAGCTCAAAGTAATTTCGATGATAGCTTGATAGATTTAGACCTTCATCATTTACGTAACGTTGAAGAATTTCTTCAAGACTATCCGTGTCAAGCTCTTCAACAAATGATGCATACTCCAGTGCTTGAGCCAAAGTATCTCGGGGTGTTCTATCCCGTTTCAATTCTATTACGACTGTGTTCCCCTCCCTATCAATTCCCAGAAGGTCAATTATGCTGCCGAGATTTGTTGTGACCTGACGACCGATAATGAGAAGTTTACCATCTTCAAGAATATCGTCTGAGTTGTTTTCAAGCCAATTTTCCAATACCGATTCCTCATGATCGACATGGAAATGAGTTTTAGAGAACTCCTCAAATTTGCCATCTTCTTTGATGCTGAATATTCTCATTGGTCAGTTATTTTATCGCCGAACGACAAAGCTCACTGGCGCCAATGGAGCGCAGCGGAATTGGCGTCCAGTGCAGCGCCTTGTTATGCCTTTCTAGGATCGGTGATATTAGCAATATCGACTAAATCCCATTTTCCATTATTACGATACAATCTTTTCTTTTTATTTGGATAATCTGCCACATCTTGTTCTAAGCGCTGGCCCATAACCAAACAAACAAGAGTTTCTTCCCCTGTGTTTTTCAGAGTGTGCGCGGCAGTATTCGCAGGGAAACCCACAAAATCCCCCTTTTCAAATTCAAATTCTTCCTCATTTATAATTAAAGTTCCCCGACCAGATAAAACAAAAATACATTCTTCTTCATGATAGTGCTTATGATATTCTGTCTGTTCCCGCCCCGGTTCGACGTAATAAATATGTACACCTATTTTTGTTAAACCAACCACATCACCTATAGATTTTCTTATGCGATTAGCATTTTGGTTAAGAAAATGAATTCTTTCATCTCCTTTCATATTTTCTATTTCAGAAGCTTTCAGTATCAAATTCAAATCCGACATGATTATTTACCTCATATACACCGCAAAGCCAATTAAATGATCAACAACAGTACCTAGTCACATATTTTTTGTGAACATGTCGAAACAATATCAATATGTAGGTGATGTTATTGCATAACACTCATTATTCATATTTTATAATTGATTATAATGCGCATACATTCTAACAACTTTGTTGTCACTATTTAGTTGCATAAACTCACCTGCCTTTATCCCATTTTGATTGACGTAATAAATTACTATGCTTTCCTCCCCATACAATATATCAAGCACTTTGAATCTTAAATCAGGATAAGCCTGCAAACCCTTCATAAAATAACTTTTTACAGATTCATATCCTTTAACCAAAGGATCACCCAACAGTTTTCCGGCAATTGGAGATATTAAAACAATATCATTGTCATAATGGTTCATAATTTTATCGATATCGTGGGAGTTCCAGGCGTGCTCCCACTCACTGGCAAACTTTTTCGCGATTTCCTTGGTGATCATTTGCTCTCCTTTTGGCATAACGACAAAGCTCAGTGGCTGGCCGTGAATCTCAGATTAGGTTGCACAAAGCCAACTGACGTTCTTACCTGCGATAACGCCGCCGACCGGTGCCAGTCCACTGCAGTGCCTTGTTGTACAAACGGCCCTAGGACTGGATTATGCTGACGGACACACCGGAGTTTGGGAAAATGGATTTTTGTTTTTTTCTTTTTCCCCGTGGGACTTGCCACGCGCACCGGCCTACCGCATAACTCAAAGATGAATTAAACCTCCATCTGATTTAGACATTTACCTTTTGATTCATTTCTTGTCAGGGTTTTTTTGAACAAACTTCCCTTTTCGGTTTGCAACGTATTGATTTTTATATTTTTTTTATTTTTTCTTCCTTTCGATCTGCCGAAAAAACCTGCATGTTTCGAGGAAAACCTTGCAAGCACAGCGTATTCATTAAATCCCGTGGTACGGAGGGCCATACATGACTGCGGTTGTTAGCGGGTAGCGCCGATGTGGGAATTGCTGGCACCAATCATTCCTTGATGAGGTTCAACCTGCACAACTTCTCACGCCCGCCAGGGCGCCACAACCGGTTGAGTTTGTAAGATTTCTTTATGTTCCGTTTGTACAACGACAAAGCTCACTGGCGCCAATGGAGCGCAGCGGAATTGGCGTCCAGTGCAGCGCCTTGTTATGCATTTATTGGCTCTATATGCCTGCATTTCGGAAATGCACTACATGCCCAAAACTCTTTTCCAACATTCTTACCTTTCTTTGCAGTCTTCTTTACCATTATTGATGAACACTTAGGGCAAAGCTTTTCTATCACTCTTGCCTGCTGCTCATTGGGTGAATCTATAGAATCTTGCTTTGCGGCTTGTAATTGGCTGTTAGGCATATAAGGGGCTATAGATTGTTGTACTTCGCCAATAGTGTATGTTGCTTTTGCAGATACCTGGATGAGAGGAACATTTGCTGAACGGCATGCACTCTCCAGGAAAACATCTCTATTCTTTCGTGATTTTGAATTGTGAGAATTGTCGTTAAGCTCTATTGCACATAAGACAGAAAGATCACTTTTATCACACAACAAAAAGTCAAAGTGTTTACTCGATATTTTATTGAATGCTCTTTGCCAATCACTACGCGGCATTCCTTTTTTGGGGGTAATAACATCTGCCACCCGCACTTTGCCAAATATTTGGGCATTTTCGCCTACAGCTTGATTAAGAACACCGAGAAAAGAGCGCTCCGCAGGGGTGAAAAGTACATCTAGCTTTTTATAAGGATATTCAGTTTGTTGTATTCCCCGTTTTTGCGAGAGTTTCAATACGGCTATCGCTATTACCACCACGATAACCACAGCAATTAAGACCCAACCCATGTGCACCTCCTTTTATGCATAACGACAAAGCTCACTTGCCGCATGGAGCGCTAGCGGAATGCGGTCAAGTGCAGCGCCTTGTTGGGTGATTTCTTTTATTTTTTACAGAAGGAAAATCCTCATAATTCATGAGGTTAAAATTGCGCAATTTATTACGAACAAACAATCTTTGAATTGTC
>WGBH01000127.1 GCA_015494435.1 Thiotrichaceae bacterium
GCTTAATTCTCATCCACCACAGTTTACTATCAAAAAAACGGCATCTATTGATATCAGTCCCAGTAACAAAACCAGCAAAGTAGTTGATATAATAGACAAAACAAGCACAGAGCTTTTATCCAGTATCAAAACCCCATAAGACTTACTCAAAAGTAATAAATTTTTAAAGTAAATGGATAAAAATATTTTGGGAAAGCCCCCCCTAGTATTTTTATAATTTTAAGATAGACTCCCACCCAATTCATCATACTGAATCCTATTCTAGTGCGCTAGACGGGTAATTTTTACCTTTGCATCCCCCCACTGCAAACCTAATTATTTTCCGTAATATCTTTGTATTTAAATATTGCCACTTATCAGCAACTTTTAGTGCTACTAGAGATTTTTTAACTCTAACACACCTGCTTATAAAACAAACAAGCAGTCACTTCTTATGTTCAATATTATTTTAAATAAAGTTTCTTTCTATGCTGTTTTATTATTATTAAGTTTAGCTATTCTCACTTACACTCACCTTATTGTAGATAGACATAATATTATCTCTCTTAATAAAACAACCTCCCTACAAAAAACCATAACCGCAAAAAAAAATCCTGCTTCCCTTGTGCAACTATCGACAGAAAAAGAAATTGTTTTTATGGATAATATCCCTGTAAAAAAGGGTAATTTATCTTCAAAATACGGTATTCGTAAAGACCCTTTTAATGGTCGCAAACGAATGCATAATGGCATTGATATTGCAGCGCGACGTGGAACCAAGATTTATCCTTTAGGCAAAGGAAAGGTTATTTTTTCAGGAAGAAAATCAGGTTATGGAAATCTTGTCGAAATACTTCATGGTGAAAATATTATATCTCGCTATGCCCATCTGAACAAATCACTCGTAAAAAAAGGTCAAATGGTCACTAAGAATGATATTATTGCTTTAGTAGGTAGTACAGGTCGCTCAACGGGTCCTCACTTACATCTTGAAATAGCGATCAATGGCACAACCATTGACCCTGAAATTTTTCTCATTGGTAATGTCGCTAGTTATAAGTAAATAAGCTCAGCTAAAGACGAAGCACTTTCTTGCCAGAAATGTCATAACCTACCCTGGGGGCCAGCTTAATGGTCTTCCAGCTAGTAGGTGTAAATGAAGATGAAAAACAGTCTGTCCCGCGTCCTCACCGCAATTCATCACCACTCTATACCCCTTATCCGCATATCCTTCCTCTACCGCTATCTTTTTTGCTGCAATATATAATTTTCCAATAGTATCAGCATTGCTAGTATCCAGATCATTGATGCTGGCAATATGCATTTTAGGAATAATTAAAATATGTAATGGAGCCTGTGCATTCAAGTCTCTAAAGGCAAAAACATCATCATCTTCATAAACACGTTCTGATGCTATTTCTCCATCAATAATTTTACAAAATATACAGTCACTCATTATTTTATTTTTCCTTAGGTCTCAGAAGCCTTTAGATTAAAATGGCATTTTCATCCCACCTGGAAGACTCATTCCATCGGTTACTCCAGCCATTTTTTCTTTTGACGTTACTGATAGTTTCTGCACTGCATCATTAAAGGCTGCTGCGACTAAATCCTCAATCATCTCTTTATCATCTTCAGAATCAGACATCAAGCTAGCATCAATATGAACCCTTTTACATTCATGTTGACCATTAATAATCACCGATACTAAACCACCGCCTGACTCTCCCTTAATTTCAATCGCGGCAATCTCTGCTTGCACTTTTTGCATATCTTCTTGCATTTTTTGTGCTTGCTTCATTAAGCCACTAAGTCCACCTTTCATCATAACTTTGTCCTTTTAAGTTTGTTTTGGTTTTACCGAATTTGGCACAATCTGCGCATCAAATCGGCTTTGTAAATCTTTTACAAATGGATCATTTTGAATTAAATTTTCTGCCATCTGCTGACATTCTTGTTTTTTTCTCTCTGTACGCTCTGCGGGAGTTTCACTGACCAAATGCTTTGTGTCAATAAGTAATTTGACAGACCTATTATAGTATTCAGATAATGCCTTTTCTATCTGCAATTGTGTTGATTTTGCTAATAAATCCTCACCATCTTTATCCAAAGAAAGATGGATATTATCATTTTCAATATGATTTAAAATGCAATGTGTAATTAATTCTTTAGCTCTACCGACTAAATTAAGTTGAGGAACAATTTCATGCCATTGCAATGGTATTGTACTAGCGTTTATTTCTTCTTTAACATCCTGCGGGCTTTTGTCTATCTCTTCTTTATAACCTAGGTCATTCACCGTTATTTGATTGGAAGGATTTTCCGACACAGCCCAAGGTGGCGCATCATCTATAACAGTTGATTCTAATGTTTCATTATTTGTTTTTTTTTTCACTTCATCAGTTGTAAGCGGTTGCTCCGTTGGTGCTGTCGTTGATAAAGCAACACTGGGAGGAGCAATATCCCTCAAGGGTCTAAAAGTCAATAAACGTAAAAAAATCATCTCAAAACCACTACGAGGATCAGGAGAGAGCGATAAATCACGCCGACCATGCAATGCAATCTGATAATAAAGTTGCACATCTTCTTTACTCAACTGTTCCGCTAGTTGCTTTATCGACTCTTCTTCCTCCTCAACTTGTGGCACAATTTGTAAAACCGCCATTTTATGCAATAGACTAATCAGTGCATCGGTTGCCGCTGCAAAATCGGGCGTTACCCCTGCCATCTTCTCAATCTCAGCCAGTACCGTTTCCCCATCACCTAAAGCAACCGCTTTTAATAAATCCACTAACGGTTGATGAGAAATAGTACCCAACATTTCTCGCACTTCAGATTCTTTAAGCGTCCCTGCACCAAAAGAAATCGCTTGATCTAATAAACTCAGCGCATCACGCATACTGCCATCAGCTACACGCGCAAGTAATCGTAAAGAACCGTTATCATACTGAATTGACTCTTTACTTAGAATAAGCTCCAAATGCCCAGCAATCATATCGACTGTCATGCGCTTAAGATTAAATTGCAAGCAACGAGAAAGAATAGTCACGGGCAATTTTTGCGGATCAGTGGTCGCAAAAAGAAATTTAACGTGCGATGGCGGTTCTTCTAAAGTCTTCAATAATGCATTAAAACTATGCCCAGAAAGCATATGCACTTCATCAATTAAATACACTTTAAAACGCCCGCGAGTAGGCGCATATTGAACATTGTCGAGCAATTCACGCGTATCTTCAATCCGAGTACGTGAGGCGGCATCTACCTCTATCAAATCAACAAAACGTCCCTCTGTGATTTCTTGACAACTACTGCAACAACCACAAGGCGCTGAGGTGATACCTGTTTCACAATTGAAGCATTTTGCCAATACACGAGCAATAGTTGTTTTTCCAACACCACGAGTCCCGGTAAATAAATAAGCATGATGCAAACGATCGCCATCTAACGCATTAATCAGCGCTTTAAGCACATGCTGTTGCCCCACCATTTCTTTAAAATTTTGGGGTCGCCATTTTCTTGCAAGAACTTGATAACTCATACGAGGGCAATGTACCTTGATGGAGTGATTAAGGAAGTTTCAAGCAATGAATCCACTCATCTTACTTGCCCTTTTAGTCCTGATTGAATCCTTTCAATCGTTATATAGAACGACTATGCGCCTCTTGAGATAATCCAATCAGAAACAAAAAAGCAGCACAATATGGGTAAATTCATTACTGGAAACTTCCTAAGTATAAAGATAGGGAGAAAAAACTAATATTTTTTGAGTTCATAGGCGAACTATTGGAAGGCTGTTAGAGTGGCAACCTACATCAGCTACATCTCGGCACCCGAATCCACTACTACCGTTGCTCCCTTCCGGGCCTGGCGGGGTTCGTAGTTTATCGCTGCGAGAGAACCAATGCAGATCACCATAATGTTCAAAAATCATTTTTCTGAATAAATACAGCGCGGAGGATTATGCGATAAAAATGAAATTGAAACAAGTCATCAGTAGGAATTTTTAAATAGGTTTTTTATTGCTTGGAAGTTCCTTAATCACGTTTTAAACGAATCTTTATCACATCCATAATAACATCAAAATCAAAACGACGAGACTTTTGTAAAACCAGCTCATGTTGTTGTAAATCTTTGCAAATAATATCAATATTCTGTTGTGCTTTATTAATTTCAATAGCACTCATAAATTTTTGATCAGCTTTAATAGTCTCAACAAAATCTTTCAAAGCGGGCATACTGACACTGAATAATTGACGTACCTTATTTCTTTTTTTCGGTGTGGCCGTTAAAATATGAACAATATCCCCTAAAGAACGATACACAGGCTGCATTGCCTGTTGCCAAATTTCTGATAAAGCATCATTTAACTCTAACAATGACTCGTATTGCACAATCAATTTTCGGATTTCTTCAGGCAATTTTTTACGTTTTTCACGTTGCTCCCATTTTTCTTGTTGCTTCAATACGATATCAGTGCTTTTCTTAACAATATGAGTCACTGCTCCTGTAAACTTAGCCCAAAGCATACGCAATAAAAAAACAATAGCGACAATACTAATGATAAAAATAATAAATAAAATAATTCGACTCATAATGACTAGAATTGCATCCTGTTCTAAAAAATTCAAGAGTAATGGAGAAGTTTAGGAAAATGAGCCCTAAAAATTTACAGATGTAGTACTATAATACCCAAAAAGATACCCGACACGCGCTACTTTTATAGTGTCGAGTACCGCGCGATCATGGATATACTCCACTAAAAGATCCTTTTTTGCACCAACAAAAAGCAAATATTGATCAATTATTTATACTAATAAGGCATAAAGAAGACAGGTGTGATCATGAAAGTTACTTTATCGGTTTTAAGTTCTATTCGTCTACATTGATAGCCTTGCTTAACGAGGACATGGTCAAACCCTTGAAGATACAATCTTCATCGAATTGATGGGAATAACTCAGGAGATTCAGCATAATACTGATTAATAGTTGTTCTTACAAAAGAAACATCATCAATAAAACATTGGTAAATAGTCTCAGGTATGGGTAATACTGCCCTTGAAACTATTTTTCCCGAATTTTCAATACCCCGATTTTTTAGGAATTTGTTAATGCAACAATATCTCGATTTAATGCGCCATGTGTATGAACATGGCACTCTCAAAGAAGACCGTACAGGCACAGGCACAAAGTCAATCTTTGGCTACCAATCCCGCTATAACCTTCGTCAGGGATTCCCTGTTATCACCACTAAAAAACTGCATCTACGCTCTATTATTCATGAGCTATTATGGTTTTTAAAAGGTGATACCAATATCAAGTATCTGCAAGATAATAAGGTGCGTATCTGGGATGAGTGGGCTGATAAAAAAGGTGATTTAGGCCCTGTGTATGGCTACCAATGGCGCTCATGGCCTACCCCTAATGGCCAGCATATTGATCAGATTAGCAAAGTGATTCAACAAATTAAAACAAACCCTGATTCCAGACGCATTATTGTGAGCGCATGGAATGTAGCAGAAATAGATAATATGGCACTCCCCCCTTGCCATGCCTTTTTTCAATTTTATGTTGCTGATGGCAAACTATCCTGCCAACTTTACCAGCGTAGCGCCGATATTTTTTTAGGAGTCCCTTTTAATATTGCATCCTATGCATTATTGACTCTAATGGTGGCACAGGTTACTGATTTGGAAGTGGGAGATTTTATCCATACATTAGGCGATGCGCATTTGTATTCCAATCATTTAGAGCAAACAAAACTGCAACTAAGCCGTACCCCTTACTCTCTTCCTATTATGAAAATAAATCCTGATATTCGCTCTATATTTGATTTTAGTATTGATGATTTTGAATTAGTTGATTATCAAAGTCATCCACATATTAAAGGCTTAGTAGCCGTATGACTTTATTTTATCTCTCAGGTAATCAATATGACTGAGCTGAGCTGAAAGCGCCTTATTTTTAATCACCAGCAATTCTAGTTTCCCTTTTAAGCGCAAATCACTTAAAGCGAGTTTTTTTGCCTTTTGTTGTACCTGTAAAATTTGTTGCTCTAGCGCTTTTATTCTTTTTTGTTCGTATTGAGTCAATGTAGGCTCGACCACATCAGGCTTTAGCGTACTTGATAATGTTTTTTCTGATCTAGCATTCTCAACTTCGGTTGAAATCCTATATTTTTCTTGTGGGTTGAGAATAGAAACCAATGAAAAAACAACCTCTGATTCAAGCGTAGATGACTCTTCTTTAGATGGTAGATTTGCAGAAGTTACCTTTTTCTGAAAAACACTACGATATAGAACCTCTTGCTGAGATGATATTGTATGATGCAAAGCATTATTGCTATCACTACTTTGCATAGTAACCGCATAAGTTGCCCCTAATAGCGTTCCAAGCACAATAATACTGAATACCTGTGCAGGTATTTCAAAACGTCCCAGAGATTTCAAGCAACTCCAATTTAAAATACAATAACTACCACGACTGACTGTTTTTTCAATCATTCTATTAGTCGCTTTTTTTATTACTCCTACAATTTCAAAGTATTTTTCCAAAAATCCCTTTTTTGGCTCAACCAACGGTCTTGCATAATCAACCGTGCTATCCATTTCCCTTTGTAACATAAAGTCTATTTTTCCATGATTTAGGGACGAGAAAACAATAATAATGTTAGCTCCTCACGACCGCGAGCATATGACAATGCCATAATAATCCTCGTCATGTTTCCGACGAAGTAGCTGATCTACTTCCCGAATGCAATGGTCTGTCCGAAAACCCATCTTAAACCTCACAATTCAAGCCTTTAGCTCTGAAGCTCTTAGCTTATGTATTTTTTATTCAATAAACTCTAAAGTATTACCATCAAAATCACGACAAAAAAGTGCCTTTCGACCTGATGTACTCATGGTATACGCAATATCATTTTTTTCTAAACGTATTCGTATCATCTCTAAATCAATAACTCTAAATGCCGCATGACGATCACGCCCACCATGCTCAGGTCTTTGTAAAGGATCAGGATTAGGCACTTCCAATAAATGAATTTGCTGCTGCTCAGTAATCACTAGCCATGCACCTGCAAATGCAAGAGCGGGTCTATTTTCTGCAACCTTTAATTCTAAAATATCACGATAAAAGACCAAAGCATGTTCTGTATCACTCACTATCATACTGACATGATCAAATCCTAAAAAAATCATGGCTCATCCTTAATTTTTAAATTTATAAACTATTAGTTACATTAACGAAAAAACATTAAGCAAACCAATCGCCGAAACAATTATTAATCCTAATCCTAAAACACGATGAAAAATAGATGAATCTGAATGCACTAAATAATAATGGGCTTTCAAACCTAAAAAATGACCAAGCGTAACAAAAGGTAACAACCATAATGCTGCTTGCCAGTTAATATCCACATCATAAACAACAAAAGTCGTCATTTTAACGAAGACTAAAATAATCCATAACACAAATAATGTTTCCCTTAGTTGCCTCTTCTCGACATAACGCATGACAACGGCAGCGATCAATGGTGCTCCCACTAGTGAAGTACCACTCACATAGCCACCTAAAATTAATAAAAAACCATCAACCCATTTTGATTGGCTCAAAATAGTGTAGTTAAACAACCATGTTAAGCCATAAAATAAAGTGATTGAAAACACCATTAAGGTCAATATTTGAGGAGGAAAATTAAATAAGCCAAGAATACCTATAAACTTAGGAATAATAATAACCGCCATCACCTTAGCCACTACCGACCAGTTCACATTACCCAATCGGCTACTAAGCGTAAAAGAGCTAAAAAATAACAAATGCAATCCCAGAATCGGCAAAAAGAAAATAGGATTGCCATCAACCAATAACAACAGAGGCAACCCTAAAGCAGCGCCACCAAACCCAATACCCGTGCGAACAAAACCTGTCCAAATAAAAATCATGGCAATTGATATCAGTTGTGGCAAACTGAATTGATTTATAATATCTTGCATATTTCCTCTGAAAATAAACCAAGTATTCAAGCCGCTCTGAAGCCTAACTTACTTTTTTGCTTCAAGCGTGAATACTCCGTCCTAATTGTTTTATTTTTAAGCTATCACTTGCGATTGCTTTTATTGCTCCCCATTTTAAAGGCATCTTCGCTGATGTTTGTTCACTCCTGACATCTAAAAACCACGAGTACTGCAATGAAATCATTAATTCGACATTTTCCTAAACAAGGCATTACTATCAATCTTTTATTATTGGTAACATTAGGAATTTTTATCATAGGTGTTACTTCTCCCCTGCTGACTTTGATCAAATTTAGCTTTATTGAGAATACAGTTTCATTACTTTCAACCATCAAACAATTTTATGCTGATAAAGAATGGTTTTTATTTATTGTCATTACCCTCTTTAGCCTCTGCATACCTACTATAAAAATCGCTAACTTACTGCTTATCTTAAATGTTGACTATTCCCGCGGTTCCATGCTTGATAAATCATTGCAAATCATCGAAACACTAGGAAAATGGTCTATGTTAGATGTGTTTGTGGTTGCTCTATTACTTGTTTCAGTAAAACTAGGCGCATTAGCAAAAATTGAAGTTCACTTTGGCTTATATGCTTTTGCAAGTGCTGTCCTTTTGACAATGGCACTTAGTTACTGGATTCATCAGCTCTCACTCCAGCGTCTAAAATTATTAAAGATCATCTCCACTAATCACTAACTATTGAATTAGCACTCAGTTTGTTTAAGCACTAGTCAATCATACGAAATTACAAATATTTCAGATGCTTGGCTAGTGATTAGCTAAAATATATTATAAAATAGCTCGTTGAAATTTATACCCATGCAATAAATAAGGTTTTATAGCAAACCTCCCCCTATTCAAGAAAGTTTCAATATATCGTGTCACTATTAAAGGAGCCATTGCTCATGAAAAAACGTGTACTAACTCTACTCATTTTAACTACTATCTGGGGTCTCGGTAGCTGGTGGTACTACACTTGTAAAATCAAAGGCTTCTGTGATTCATCCTACAAAGCATTAAATACCAATACAACAATCCCTGCTACAACAAACACAAATACTAAAACAGAATCCAATCCCACACAAATACTAGATAGTGACGCTGATGGGCTTACTGATGAAGAGGAAATTGCATTAGAGACCAACCCCCAAAAATAGATAGTGATGGTGATAGTATCCCCGATAATGAAGAAGTCGGCAGCGAACCTGGCGAGGCGCTTGATACCGATCAAGATGGCATAATCAACGCATTAGACACGGATGATGACAATGATAATCTTCCGACACTTCTTGAAATTGCAATTAAAACCAATCCTTTAGAAAAAGACAGTGATGCTGATGGTATTGATGATGCAACTGAAGTCGGAAGCAATCCACAAACACCCGTTAATACAGATAATGACAAACTCATTAATGCCATTGATCCTGATGATGACAATGACACTCTGGCAACGATTGATGAAATAGCCATCGGAACCAATCCACTAAAAGCAGATACTGATGGTGACGGTCTTAACGATGCTGAAGAAGTAGGTAGCACAACAGACAAACCAAAAGACTCTGATGATGACGGCATTATTGATGCCCTTGACAATAATGATAGTCCAAAAGCAAAG
Source organism: Thiotrichaceae bacterium (assembly GCA_015494435.1). Taxonomy (GTDB): domain Bacteria; phylum Pseudomonadota; class Gammaproteobacteria; order Thiotrichales; family Thiotrichaceae; genus JAGLBW01. The sequence goes on from WGBH01000127.1 coordinate 9,610, forward strand.
GTGATAGAAGCTGACGAGGATCAAAACACACCGAAAGAATCTCAGAATGTAGAATCCAGCAAAAGCCAAGCTAACAACGATAAAGAAAAAACAGATATCCCAGCAAAAGATGAAATGACTGTAGAAACTATTCAAGGAACAACAAATAGCAAAATACAAGCTAGCCGACTTTATTTCCCCTTCAACTCCGCCGAGCCTAAGCTATCAAAATCAGCTTCCAAATACTTTAAGCAAATTACCCATTGGTTAAAAGAATCAGCTAATAATAAAATTATTTTGACAGGACATACCGACAGTATTGGTTCTAAAAAAACCAACTACAAACTGGGTTTACAACGTGCAAACATTATCAAAAAAATGCTAATTAAATTCGGCGCTCCAAAAGCACAGATAAAAGTAAAATCCAAAGGAGAAAATAAACCTTTAAAAACCAATAAAACTAAAATCGGAAGAAAAAAGAATCGCCGAGTAGAATTAACTCCACTTAATTAAGGACTCAGGATTAAATAACCATTTTTGATTATTAAGGATATAACTAAATGTTTGACAATGATGTAACAAAAAACTATCAATTGCAGGATGCTACCTTTGAAATTCTCATTATGCTAGCAGGCGCATTTCTACTCGGCACACTCTTTTGTTGGGCGCTCGGAAAACTTCGTGGAAACAAACGCCCCCCTTATCAGCGCAAAACAGTAGATCATCAAAATGGCTATAGACAACCCGCTCAACAGGCAGGAGCGACCTATCCTGACCATGAAGCTCAAAGCAACACATTAAAAGGAACAGCAGGCGGTGCCGCAGGGATTATCGGTAATTCTATTAGCACCGCAAACTCAGACCTATCCAGCACAGCATCTTCTACTATAAATAAAATAACAGACTCAAGCACTTCCGTGACTAATAAAATTAGCGACACCAAAAGCACAATAACTGATAAAGCAAACAATGTGACTTCATCCGTCAAAGACACTCTTTCAGATACCTTAGATACTGCTAAAGATACTCTCTCTGACTCAAACTCATTTATTAAAAATAAGACATCTGAGAGCATCGATGATGCTAAAACAGTTATTTTTGATCCAAACTCATCTGCCACAAATAAAACTTCTCAACTATTAAATAACACAAAAGAAGAAATAGAAAAAACAACAGAAGAACTCAAAACTAACGCACCAATAATGAATGCTGACCCTTTAGAAGCAACGGATAATTTCAAAAAAATCGAAGGCATTGGTCCCAAAATAGAAACCGCTTTACATGCCGCAGGCATTAGAACTTATGCTGACTTACGCGCATCAGATAGCGAAACACTCAAAGTTATTTTGACCGCTGCCAGCCCCTCCTTTAAAACCCATGATCCTGAAACATGGCCTTATCAAGCTGATTTAGCCTATAACAAAAAATGGGAAAAACTTAAAGAATATCAAAACTTTTTAATGGAGCGTGAAAAATAGAGCAAACGACCACCAGCTAAAGCTGGTGGGTTAATCCAACGAGGCTTGCAACT
>WGBH01000128.1 GCA_015494435.1 Thiotrichaceae bacterium
CGCTGGCACGGTGAAGGTACTTCAAATAAATTACCACGATTATCAGCTACTCCAACAAGAAATCAAATGTTTATTTCAGATATTTATATTGAGGATGCCGATTTTGTTAGAATAAGTAACCTTACTTTTGGGTATAATTTCAAAAACTTAACCGATAAATGGCCTTTCCAAGATACTCGCTTATATATTTCGGCTAAAAACTTGTTTACATTTACTAAATATTCAGGAATGGATCCTGAAGTGGGTTATGGATACGATGGTTATCCATGGGCATCAGGAGTTGATTTAGGATTATATCCAAGATCGAGAACTGTTTTAGTTGGTTTAAGTGTTACTTTTTAAAAGTTTTAATTTAATAAAATAAAATAGTACCTATGAAAAATATAATTTTTTATACAATAGCTATAACTTTCTTACTGATATTAGGAAGTTGTGGTAAAGATTTTCTTGATACACAAAATTTGTTCGAGAAAACTCAGGATAATTTTTACGCTACCCAAGCCGATGTTGATCAGGCTTTGTCAGCTGTTTATGCATCTATGGCTTTGCCACATGATTTTGCTTATGACGATCCTTTATTATTAGCTGAATTATTATCTGACGATAGATTTGGCGCAGGGGGGAATGATGACCCGCAAGCAAGAGGTATTGATGAATTTAAATGGGGTAAAGAAACCCAGTTTGACGGACTTTGGGAAAATTATTATCAAGGTATTTTCAGAACCAATATGTTAATTGACAAAATGGACGATGCCAAATATGATAGTGATAAAGCAAAAAAACAAGCTATTGGCGAAGCTCATTTTTTAAGAGCCTATTTTTATTCAACTTTAGCTAAATTTTACGGACAAGTACCCTTAATTACAGACCCTGCCGAGTATAATGTTCCGAAAGCTAGACCCGAAGAGTTGTATGCTTTAATTGCAAGCGATTTTAAAATTGCCATTAATAATTTACCAGCTGAAACCTATTCTTCGTATGCTAATGGTCATGCTACTAAATGGGCTGCAGAAGCATTAATGGCACGTACATTCTTATTTTATACCGGATATTATGGAAAAGATAATATGCCTACAGTGGATGGCTCTATTACCAAACAACAAGTTATTACTTGGTTGGTTGATTGTATTGATCATAGCGGACATAGTTTAGTATCAGATTTTAGAGATCTTTGGCCTTATTCTTATGCTACTGATGATTATACCTATGCTGCCGATAATGGATTAGATTGGGTTGGTGATTCTTATGCAAGTAATCCTGAAAATATGTTCTCGATTAAATTCTCTCCTTTTAGCGATTGGGGAGATGGATATGGTGCACATTTTGTTCTTTATCAAGGAGTTCGTGAAGGTTCCGGTTTAGATTATTCCAGTATTTTTGGTCCCGGTTGGGGATATGCAACCGTAAATCCACAAATATGGGACTCTTATGAAGTCGGTGATGTAAGAAAAGAAGGTTCTATATTAGATGTAACAAATGCAAATGAAGGTACTGATGTAACTGATAATTACGAAGCTGCTTCTGATTTATGGGAAGAAACCGGATATTGGCAGAAAAAATATACGCCTATTTTTGTTCAACACGATGGAGATTGGATGAATATGTATAATGTTTTATGGGGCGGAAACGATGGCTATATGGGTAATATGCAAGACGAAGTGATTGTGCGTTTTGCAGATGTATTGCTTATGGCAGCAGAATTGGGTGCACCTAATGCACAACAATATTTTGATATGGTTAGAACAAGAGCCGGATTAACTTCTAAACCTGCTACATTAGACAATATAAAAGAAGAACGTCATCATGAATTGGCTTTTGAGGGCATTCGTTATTTCGATTTATTAAGATGGCACGATGCAGAAACTGCCTTTGCTAAGGTAAAAAATATTCCTATAAAAAATGGTGGTGCCGATGCTGTATATAATGCCGTATTTAAGAAAGAAACCGGCGGGTTTATTGGTATTCCGCCTACACAAATAAGATTATCCGGTGGTGTTTTGGAACAAAATCCGGGTTGGTAATTTAATTTCTTAAAATTTTAAAATTAAAGATATGAAGAATTTAATAATATATTTTATTGCAGCAGTAATGTTTTTATCTGCATGCGATCCTATTGAAAAAAGGGAAGAATTGGGAGCAAGACTTAGCCCAAGTGAGTTAAATATCACCGTACAGTCTAGCTCGCAAGGAAGCAACGGTATTATTGTAAGCAATAATACACCCGGTGTTTCAGGAACATGGTTTTATACTGGCGGTGGATACAGTTTTAAGCAAAAAGATACCATTGCTTTACCCTATCCTGGTGAGCATACTATTATATTTAGAGCTACAACTGATGGTGGTATTGTTGAAAAAAGTGTAAAAGTACAGGTTGCAAAATTGGATTATTATGTTCCCGGATATTCCGAATTAACTAATGGGGATACTAAAACTTGGGTATATGATGATGCCTATGAGAATGGATATTGCTATATGACAGCTAACTATGATTGGGAAGAGTTTTGGTGGAATCCCTATGAAGATGATCCAACACCTGATTTTGGTGCTAAAATGAAATTTGATTTAGAAGGAGGCAGCCTTAATTATACTTTAATTGAAGCAGACGGAACTGAAACAAAAGGTAGTTTTGTGTTGAATATGAACGATATGACTTTACAGATAATCGATTCACACATACCTGACCAAAATGAAGAAAATTGTGATCCAGATGTAACGGCTACCGGAATATATGAAATTAAGATATTAGAAGACGGACAATTGCTATTATGGCAAGATCAATCAGCCCTTAATCCTGATGATTATGATTATGGTTGGGCATGGGTATTTAAACCGGAGTAATAAGTTAGTTAAAGTTAGGTTAATAATTCACAGTAAAAAATCAGGAAAACTAAGTTTTCCTGATTTTTTCGTATTTTCACTATTTTAAAAACCACAAAACTTATTGTTATGAAAAAGATTTTTTTTATTATAGTTTTTTTGCAAATATTAATTATTTTACATGCACAAAACCACCCCTTTCCTCAGCATGTTTCTTATAAAGGCACCCACCTTAAACCAAGTGGATATACCCAAGAGGAATTAGATAAAACACTTACTGATTTTTACGATAAATGGCGTGCAAAATATTTGAAAAATTCTTGTGGTGGAGCTCAGTATTTTATTAGTTTTGATGGTGGAAATGCTTGTGTATCAGAAGGACAAGGATATGGAATGATGATTATGCCGCTTATGGCAGGTTATGATTCCGATGCAAAAATTTATTTCGATGGTTTGTATAAGTATTATAAAGCACACCCCAGCAATATAAACAGTAATTTAATGGCTTGGAAACAAGAAAATTGTACCGATGTTGAAGGTGCCGATGCAGCCAGCGACGGCGACATTGATATAGCATACGGATTGCTTTTAGCTCATGCTCAATGGGGCAGCGAGGGTGAAATTAATTATCTGCAAGAAGCCCAAAATATAATCAATGCCATTATGAGTAGCGAAGTAAACCGCTCATTGTGGACTGTTCGCCTCGGCGATTGGGCAACATCGGGCAAATACGGTGCAAGTACACGTACTTCGGATTTTATAATGGATCATTTTAGGGTATTTCAATGTGCCGTAAATGATAATAAATGGAACCAAGTAGTGGATACTTGTTATGCATTAATTGAAAAAATGCAAAGCGAATACAGCCCGCAAACAGGATTATTGCCGGACTTTATTGTTGATATAGATACCAGTGCAAAACCAGCTCCGGCTAATTTTTTGGAAGGTGATAACGATGGTGATTATGCTTATAATGCTTGTCGCGACCCGTGGCGTATTGCTACGGATTATTTATTGTTTGGCGATGAGCGTGCAAAAACAGCCGTTAATAAAATCAATAATTGGTTAATAAGTAAATGTAACAATAAGCCTGATAACATTAAAAGCGGATATAAATTAGACGGTACGGAAACTGCCACATGGGACGATCCTGCATTTGTAGGACCTTTTACAGTAGGAGCTATGATTAATGACAATCAGCAGTGGCTTGATGATATATATGCGAAACTTTTAGCTTATAATTTTAACGATGATGACTATTATTCAAACACCCTGAAACTGCTTAATTTGTTGGTTATTTCCGGTAATTATTGGTCGCCGGATTGTGATGAGTTGGTAACAGGAATATATCCACCACACAATAATATTGATTTTAAAATGTATTTATCGGATACCGAACTGTACATTGAAACCGATAAACAATATAATGAAGCTGTTATTTACGATATTAAAGGGGCTATGTTATACAAAACACTTATTGAAAAACCTTTATCAAGTATCAATATCACCAATTTAAAGGCAAACATG
>WGBH01000129.1 GCA_015494435.1 Thiotrichaceae bacterium
CATTTCGACAGCCTAGCTGATAACTGTGCATATCCGCTATATCAACAAATTTGAATACATCATCATTACTCATTTGTTCTGGTAGATAAGTTCCCCATTCGATATAACCATCATCATTTAAGATCGGTATTCCACAGCTTTCCATTACCAATTGATTACAGGCTTCAAGGCTTTCCTCATCCTCTTCAAATAATGCTTCAACTTCACTTAAATCAAGATTTCTCGCTGCTTTTACTTCTAATGCTTTGTAAGTTTTTTCAGCTAATGCTTTATCACTAAACGTACTTTCAATACGTTTACCTTCGACATAGAAGCATTCATCGTTATAGCCAAATTGATAGCCACGAATAACATATTTTTTATTATTAGCGTTTGCATAACTCATATTATTACCTTTTGTTTTAATTGTTGTAGTTTTTTAGCGCTTAACGGGTAGTCCATCCCATTATCCATCCAATATTCAAACCGCATCTGATTAAAAAAATCTGCAGGACAAAGATCAATATCACTGATTATTGGTTTAATCTTAAAAATTTGTGGCAAAATACTATTAAGAAACCATGAATTATGTGTCAACAAAAGTGATTTTAACTGCCCCGTTACGGCTAATGGTGACAGTAGCAACGCTGATATTTTGTCATTTTCACTGTATTGTGCGTGAAAATATTCGATTCGAGCTGCAAAATTAGGAATGTTAGATGCTTCAATCGCCGCCACAAAATCACCCAATGTTGGAATAAAATGCTTATTATAATCCACTAAAAGATGATCGCGCTCACACATATCTTTAACATTGATTTCCTTACCATCAGAATTTATTAAGGTATGCCCAAAAATAGGAACGATGATGTTATTTATCCCCCATAATGTATGCAAAATACGATGTCGTCCATCACTGCATAAACTTTTAGTGCTATCAATAAAATCATGAATAGGAAGATAATCCTCCATTTTCCCGCCCCAGCGTCGCTGAGATATACGGCAATGCATAATAGAATTCATATTAATCTCTTATTTTTAAAATACTAAGTTTGAATAGATATTAGCAAATCAGCAACAAAAGGCAGTTATAAAAAGATAAAAGGTATCTCTAATATTGATGATTAAATAGACGCAATTCTTCTTATCGCTTTTTTAAGATTCTCCATACTCGTTGCATAAGAAATTCGAATATGCCCTTCTAAGCCAAATGCACTGCCTGGAACCAGCGAAACCCCTTTATCCAATAGATAAGTCGCTAATTCTGCATCATTATTCACCTCTTCAAGACGTGCAATAAGTCCTTCCACATTAGGGAAACTATAAAAAGTACCATCGGAGGGCAAACATTCGATACCTTCTATTTCATTGCAGGCTTTAACTACAAAATCATGTCGTCTTTTAAATGCTTCCATCATGACCTTAATACTACTTTGATCACCATTTAATGCTGCAATAGAGGCAACTTGAGAAATAGAGGTTGGATTAGAGGTGCTTTGTGATTGGATTTTTTTCATTGCCTTAATCAATTCAATAGGTCCACCTGCATAACCGATTCGCCAGCCTGTCATTGCATACGCTTTTGATACGCCGTTCATCACTACGGTACGTTCATAAAGTGCAGGGGTTGCGTTGACGATATTGAAAAACTCATTACCATCGAATAAAGCCGATTCATACATATCATCGGTTGCAATCACAATATTTGGATACTTTAATAACACTTCACCTAAAGTAGCTAACTCCTCTTTACTATAAAGGACACCCGTTGGATTAGAGGGACTATTAATCACAAAAAGACGGGTTTTATCGCTGATAGAGGCTTCTAATATCTCAGCCGTCAACTTAAAACCAGTGTCTTGACCTGCCTTTGCTATCACAGGAACACCACCTGCAAGCAAGACCATATCAGGATAAGAAACCCAGTAAGGGGCAGGGATAATCACTTCATCGCCATCATTAAGATAGGCTTGGCATAAATTAGAAAAACTCTGCTTACCGCCACATGAGACTAGAATTTGATCCGCACTATAACTTAAATTATTTTGATGCTTAAATTTATTAATAATGGCATTTTTTAGCTCAGGCATACCATCAACAGCGGTGTATTTTGTATTATTTTCAATAATTGCCTCTATCCCTGCTAACTTAATATGTGGTGCAGTATAAAAATCTGGCTCCCCTACTCCAAGAGAGATAATATCGCGTCCTTCCGCTTTTAATTTTAATGCTAATGCACTAATTTCTAATGTTGGAGAAGGTTTAACCCGTTGAACACGGTCAGAAAGTTGAATCACCATGAAAGATACCCCTTTTTAAGTTCTTGTCAGTAAAATAAATTCGGAACTATATACTACTTAGGACTTGGGATAACCGACAAGAAAAACCTACAAATATCTATAAAATAGTATAAGAAAATCTATAAATCTATAAATCTATAAATCTATAAATC
>WGBH01000130.1 GCA_015494435.1 Thiotrichaceae bacterium
GTATCAAATGCTTTGCCTTGGAGTGAGCGGCATCGCTCGAAAGCATAGCGGTTATTGAATGCTTTGTTGCTGTTTTTTAATAGACTTTTTTGTTGTATTGAATAATCCGCATTGTTAGCAAAGCCTATTGAAAAAGGTGTGATGAGCGTATTGATCAATATAAAGAATAGTAATGCGGAGTGTATTTTGAGGGAGGGAGCTGTTGCCATAATAATAAATGGTCAGTGGATAAAAGTATATCAGGATAGAAGTTTTAGATTAATTATTCAAGTATTTAATAATTAGCAATTAATAAATTCTTTGATTCGATTCGCTCCTTCAATGCATTCTTCTAATGTGGCAACAAGTGCTAAACGGATACGATTTTTACCTGGATTAATGCCATTAACTTGACGTGAAAGATAGCTTCCGGGGATAATATTTAGATGTTGTTGTGCATAAATATCACGGGTGAAAACTTCATCATTGATTTTTGTGCCAGCCCAGAGATAAAAACTCGCATCGGGTTTTTTTACATCCATAATAGGCGATAGAATATCCAGTACGGCGGTAAATTTTTGTCGATACTGGGTGCGATTATCAATAACGTGTTGTTCATCATTCCATGCGGTAATACTGGACGCTTGTGTTGAAGGGGGCATAGCACAGCCATGATAAGTACGATAGAGGAGAAATTTAGTCAGTATTTTGGCATCTCCTGCTATAAATCCTGAGCGCAGTCCAGGGGCATTGGAGCGTTTGGATAAACTATGAAAAACAAGGCAACGTTTATAGTCTGTATTTCCCATTTGTGCCGCAACATCTAGCAATCCTACGGGTGGATTGTCTTCATCAAGATAAATTTCTGAATAGCACTCATCACTGGCAATAATAAAATCATGCTTTTCGGCTAGGTTCAATAATTGTTTCATGGCTTCAATGCTAATAACTGCGCCTGTTGGATTGCTTGGACTGCATAAATAAATAAGTTGACAGTGATTCCATGTCGCCTCATCAACTGCATTAAAATCAGGATTAAAATTATTATCAGCAGTACAAGGTAAATAAACAGGCTCTGCACCTGCAAGGAGTGTAGCTCCTTCGTAAATTTGATAGAAGGGATTGGGCATTAATACTTTCGCTTTTTTACTGCGATCAACAACGGCTTGTGCAAAGGCAAACAAGGCTTCACGGGTTCCATTTACAGGGAGGATTTGTGTTTCAATATCCAGTGAATTTTGAGGTAATTTAAAACGATGGGTTAGCCAATTAGCAATGGCTTGACGTAATTCTGTACTGCCTTTAGTCAGTGGATAGTGAGCTAACCCTGATAAATTATCACGCATTGCATGAAGAATAATATCAGGCGTGGGGTGTTTCGGTTCACCGATTGCTAATGAGACTAATGTTTTATTAGCAGGAGGTGTAATTCCTTTTTTTAATGCGTTGATACGTTGAAAAGGGTAGGGTTGTAGTTTGTTTAAATCTGGATTCATAATAAGAAAGGTTTATTTTCTGATAGTAGTTTACATTGATAGTAAGTGTAGATAATTAGGATTTTTCTAAAAGAATTTATGGTAAACAAAGGAGCATCCTAGTATAAAAAAGACAGCCATTGACGCACTCAATACATGCAACATAAAATTGCTCAAAGATGCTTTCACTCTAGCGGTACCATCGGGAGCTATTTGTAACTGGATTGATTGCCCTTCTTTTATGCTTTGGGCAGTAACAACAGCAGTGAATTGAAGGGTTTTATTATTATATTGATACTCAATCACAGGCAAACTAAGGTTTTGTTTGCGGGATATAGAAAGTACAGTGCCTGTGGTATTTTCTGCTTTTATAAACAGTGCATTGCGTTTTTTTAACGTTTTTCTGATATATCCTATAAAGGCAACGCTGGCAAAGGCGGCTATGGCAAAAAAGAGATTAAAGAGTGTATTGATGTTGATGTAGTCCATATTTTATTATTGTTATTAGAAATCCGTAGAAAAAAAGCCACTTGAAAAAGTGGCTCTTATAATATTAGGGAATATGTATAGATGTTCACTAACACTAAGTATTAACTTATTAACGCCCAAACATCTTACTCGCAAGATCAATAGCGCCACTAATACCACCGATAGAATCTAAGATAGATCCGCCACTACTTGCCTTGTCAACCATATTAGGAATGGCATCACGTAGTCCACCAACGGCTTCATCTTCACTTAAGCCAAGTTTAGAGGCAAAGTCAGAGATTTTATCTTGACCAAAAATATTAGTGACCTGATCATTAGAAATGGCTTCGTTATCGCCATCACCTAACCATGATGCTGCCATATCAGCCATGCCACTTGATTGCATATTGGCAAGGATAGAGCCAATATCAAATCCACCGCCTTGAGCATTACCACCTGTTAAACCCGAAAGCGCAGATACCAAGCTATCAATATCAAGTCCGCTACCATTATCACCACTCATTTTGCTATTGATGAACATTGTAGCGCCCATTTTGATTAAGTCACCCATATCCATAAAATATTACCTCTGTTTGTGTCTAAAATTTGTTGTTAGAGGGTGGTAGCAAATAGCATCGTAACCCTCTGTTCAAAATTGCTTGATGCTTCCTTAGTCTATAGGAATGCGAATTTTCTGTCCTGGAAAAATTAGATTAGGGTCTTTAATCACTTCGCGGTTGTCTGCGAATATTTTTGTATGTTTAGTGCCGTCACCATAGAACTTATCTGCAATTTTCCATAGGTTGTCGCCTTTTTGAATTTCATAGTAAGTAACGTTTGGCGTTTGCTGTATGACTTGCCCTGAATCATCATCTAACATTTCTTCAGATGTTGCGTCTGTTGCTTGGTCCGCTAGCGTCAATTCACCTGCTTCAACGGTTTCTACACCTAAAGCATTACCTGCCATCAAAACAGCTTTTTCGTAAGCACTAGAGGATTTGGCTTCACCCGTAATAG
>WGBH01000131.1 GCA_015494435.1 Thiotrichaceae bacterium
GCTTGTTCTATTTTATTAGGAAATCTTTTTTGTAGTGATTGCGATAGATGCTGACGCACTGCACTGACTCTAGGCGATGGAGAACCATGATCGACTAAAATAATATTTTCTAGGGGAAAGAGGAATTGACTCGCCGTTAGCATAATATGATCATACAAAATATCAACCAGCAAAGGCTCTCCTTTAGGCAGAGGACAGATAACCTCTGCTATCTGAAATGAAAGATCACAAAACAATAATTGCAATGACAGCAGATAATCTTTAATCAAGTATTCTATCGCCTTACTTTCACCAAAAAATAAGGGCAATATAATAAAATGCCGTTGACCTTGGGCTAAAGACCTCTCAATATAGATTGGTAAAATCTGTGCCTTCTTTCCATCTAACTGTTCAATAGGAATTTGATCTGCATGTCGCAATGAAACAGGGTGGATTTTTTGCCCTGCTTTCACACTCAAGCCTTGCCCCAATTTTCTCAATTGCTGCGTTGCATCAGCGCGAAGAGAACCATTATCCACCAGTAATATATCTGCCATTGTCTTGCTAATCCTAATTATATTTTTTTCTCTCGTTCCCAAACTCCCGTTTTGGAATGCAGTCTGGAAATTCTATTTCCATAACGCGTGGTATCGAAATGGAATTTCTGGCACTGCGTTCCCAAATAGGAATTTGGGAACGAGGTATTAAGTAAGCACAAAAATGACAGGCTATGTATGCTATCAAGCATGTACTATAAAAGAGTCAGCAGAATACTATAGAGATGTCCTACAACAAACACATCGTGTTATTATTCTGTAAATTTTTAGCTTTATTTCAGAGGGAAAGTAACATGGATTACGATGTCATTATTATTGGAGCAGGGCCAGCTGGGTTAAGTTTTGCCCGTTCTTTAGCAGAGACAAAACTACGCATATTGCTAGTAGAAAAATCTCCCTTAGCAAGCTTAAAAAATCCAGCAGAGGACGGTCGTGAAATTGCATTAACGCATTTATCGGTCAAATTAATGAAACAATTGGGCGCTTGGGATAGAGTCGATGCGGACTCTATTTCCCCGATTAAAACAGCGAAAGTCCTTAATGGAACCTCTCGCTACTCGCTTGATTTTACAAGACCTACAGAATCACTAGAAGCATTAGGTTATCTCATTCCTAATCATTTGATTCGCAAAGCATTCTACGATGAAGTCGCTACCCATAAAAATATTGAGTTAATCACAGAAACTTCGGTGACAGAGCTAGATACCAATAACTCTTTTGGCAGTATAACCTTGGCAACAGGGCAAACACTCACTGCCTCTTTAATTGTCTCATCGGATAGCCGTTTTTCAGAAACACGTCGTAAAATGGGTATTAGTGCTACGATGCAGGATTTTTCAAGAACTGCGATTGTATGCCGTATGGCGCATGAATTATCGCATCAACAAACCGCTTTTGAATGTTTCCACTACGGAAAGACAATGGCTTTATTGCCGATGACGGGCAATTTATCCTCGGTGGTGATTACTATTTCTAATCATAAAGTAGAACCTATCTTAAAAATGGATGATGAGCAATTTAATCAGCAAGTGCAACAATGGTTTGGTAAGCAACTGGGTAAAATAAGCCTTGTTGGAAAACGTCATTCTTATCCCCTGATCGCTGTTCATGCCGATAAGTTTATAAGCACTCGATACGCTATCGTCGGCGATGCATCCGTTGGTATGCACCCTGTCACTGCACATGGGTTTAATTTAGGACTCCGAGGGGGACACACGTTGGCAGGTGAAATCAAACAAGCCCTCTCTCGTGGGAAAGACATTGGCTTTCAAAGTGTACTTAAAAGATACGAACGCAAACATATGCGTGTCACTAAATTTCTTTATCACGGTACAAATCATATCGTCGGACTGTTCACCAATGAAACAAGACCCGCTAAAATAATTAGAAGTACCGCGTTAAGAATTGCCAATAATTTTCCACCTATTCGTCATCTCATTACCTCTAAATTAACAGAAACAGGTAACGCTGATTTTCTGCCACCGCTTCCATCTCTGCCTTTACCTTTTAAAAATCCATTAAGTAGGAGCTAAAAAAAGGAGTTCG
>WGBH01000132.1 GCA_015494435.1 Thiotrichaceae bacterium
CTTCTTGTATGTCAATATCATTTCAGTTTATGATAAATGTTTAATAATGAAAATAGTATCCACCTTTTATGAGCATTAATACTGCAAAACAGTTTAAAATATTAGCTAAAGACTCAATGCAATCAGCTAAATTTGATCATGCTATTGAAATCCTACAAGAAGCGTTAAAACAGAATCCTGAAGATAGAGAACTTTTTGAGCTATTAGGTGATGCTTATAAGGCAATAGAAAATAGAGAAGGGGCGATAATATCTTATACTGATGCTTTAAATCTTGATCCTGGGCATCTTGGTATTGCATTAAAACTTGCTACCGCTAGCCTTACGGGTGCAAATTATATTGACGCATTAAAAGTCATTCATCAATGTGTCAAGCCTGAGCGGTATATTGAAATTGGTGTGTGCAAGGGTGTTTCTTTTCAGTTAGCTGATGTTGAAAGTATTGCAATTGGTATTGATCCAGCACCACAACTTGATCTAACACTATTACCTAAAAAGCACTGTGTTATTGCACAGACTAGTGATGATTATTTTAATGCCAATCGTATTATGGATGATTTACAGGGGAAATGTTTCGATTTAGCCTTTTTAGATGGGATGCATTTGTTTGAATTTGCGCTACGGGACTTTATTAATCTCGAAAAATATGCTGCTGTGGATTCTGTCATTTGTATCCATGATCTTTATCCCCTCAGTGCCGCAACGGCAACGCGTGAACGCAACACCGCTTTTTGGAGTGGTGATGTCTGGAAACTAGGATTATGTTTGCAAGAATATAGACCCGATTTGAATTTTTCCCTTTTACCTTGTCCTCCGACAGGCTTAGCAGTGGTGACTGATCTGGATGCTTCTTCTAATGTATTAGCACAGCATTATGATGAAATATTAGAAAAATATCTTGATCTATCATTTGATATCCTAATGGAAAATAAAGCAGAAAAACTTTCCTTAGTTGGGATGGATCATCCCTTATTATTCTCTTCATTGCTATTATAATGCGCTTTAATTTTTTTATAAAACCAAAATTATCCATTATCTTAGTGGCCTATAAAATGTCACGAGAGATTCCTCGTACTTTAAAAACCCTTTCAAGCAATTATCAAAAAAACATAAAGCAACAAGATTATGAGATTATATTGGTTGAAAATAATAGTGATGATTTGTTGGATAGTGAGTCTTTGAAGAAGCAATACCCAAATTTACGTTATTTTCTCAATACTAAAAATCCATTTTCACCCGCTTACGCACTTAATTATGGTTTAAAAAAATCAAAAGGTAAGCATATTGCTTTTTGTATTGACGGTGCGCGAATGTTTTCTCCAAGAATTATAGATGGAATACTAAAAACAGCTCAATTATATAAAAATTATATTATTGCAACACATGCTTTTCATTTAGGTGTTGAGGTGCAAAATATTGCTGTTCTTAAAGGATATAATCAAGCGATAGAAGACGAATTGCTTCAATCTGTTGATTGGGAAAGAAATGGTTATTTTTTATTTGATATTAGTGTATTTGCTTCCTCCTCTAAAGATGGTTGGTTTTCTCATATAGCGGAAAGCAATTGTATTGCTATGCCAAGAAAAACAGCATTTAAACTAAAAGGTTATTCAGAGGAATTTATTACATTAGGTGGTGGCTATACTAATATGGATTTTTATAAACGAGCGCAGTCTTTAGATGAGCATCAGTTGGTTTATCTCTTAGGAGAAGGTACTTTTCATCAGGTGCATGGTGGCGTTGCAACCAATCTTCCTGATCCACCTTTTGATCAATATTTAAAAGAATATAAACAGATTCGAGGTGAACGATTTGTACCGACAGAATTACCTGAATCCATTGCCTATATTGGCACAATGACACCCTCTAATAAAAAACATATATTGTCTCAATATTAATATAGGATTTTTCTATGAAAGAATGCATTGTAGTTTTAGGAATGCACCGATCAGGCACTTCTGTACTGACAGGTTTAGCCTCTATTTTAGGTTGTTATGCCGGTTTTGATCTTATGAAGCCTACTCAGGATAACCCTAAAGGTTATTTTGAAAATAATAAAATTTACTTATTTAATAAAAAAATATTAGAGCATCATAAGGTTTGTTGGGATGATTATAATTTTACTATTAAACAAGTAGAGCCAGAAATACAAAAAAAATATGTAAAGGAAGCAAAATCAGTTCTAGAAGAAGAGTTAAAATATGTTAATAAAACTATTATAAAAGATCCACGTCTTTGTATTTTGTTTCCTCTTTGGCAGCAGGCATTAGATGAGTTAGGTGTAAAAATAAAAATAATATTTGCCTATCGAAACCCTTTAGAAGTTGCTTATTCTTTAAAATATCGTGATAAAATACCTTTAGAGAAAGGATTAATGCTTTGGACTCATTATTTTTTTCAGGCTGAGTATTATAGTAGGGGGTATAATCGTATTGTAATAAAATATAATGACGATTTTAAAAAAATAGATGGTTTATTGTCTACGTTAAGTC